>JAHEKB010000074.1 GCA_024638525.1 Bacteroidota bacterium | reverse complement strand
TACAGCCTTTACCAAGTACTGCACCCTGGTCAATAACCGCTGTTTCATGAATTGTGTTTTCGCTCATTTCTTGGCGAATTCTCTTGGGTAGGCGTATTTATACAGGTCTTCTTTTGGAAGACTTTTAAAGTATTCATAGGTCACTTTTAAGCCTTCTGTTCTTCCAATTTTTGGCTCCCAGTTCAGAATCTCTTTGGCTCTGCCGATATCCGGTTTGCGTTGCTTTGGGTCATCCTTAGGTAGGTCTTTGAAAACGATTTGCTGGTCTGTCCCTGTAAGTTCTATAATCTCCTTTGCAAATTCCAGTATGGATATTTCATCGGGGTTTCCAATATTGACCGGATAAACATAGTCGCTCATTAGTAATCGATAAATTCCTTCAACCAAGTCATCTACGTAGCAAAATGAACGAGTTTGGCTTCCGTCTCCAAATACTGTAATGTCTTCTCCTCGCAAAGCTTGACCAATAAATGCAGGTAAAGCCCTGCCGTCATTCAGTCGCATTCTTGGCCCGTATGTGTTAAAGATTCTTACAATTCTAGTTTCCACATCGTGATAGGTGTGGTAAGCCATGGTCATGGCCTCTTGAAAACGCTTGGCTTCGTCGTATACCCCTCTTGGGCCGACTGGATTGACATTTCCCCAGTAATCTTCGTTTTGCGGATGAACTTGAGGGTCGCCGTATACTTCTGAAGTAGAAGCAATGAGCATTCTGGCTCCTTTTGCTAGGGCTAAACCCAAACAATTGTGAGTGCCCAATGAGCCCACTTTCAAGGTTGGTATTGGAATCTTTAGATAATCTATTGGGCTTGCAGGTGAAGCAAAATGAAGGATATAGTCTAATTGACCTGGAATATGAATGTATTTTGAAACGTCGTGATGGTAGAATTCAAAATGCTCAAGAGGCAATAAGTGTTCAATATTCTTCATATCACCTGTGATCAAATTATCCATAGCGATCACGTGATAGCCTTCTGAAATAAACCTGTCACATAGGTGAGAGCCAAGAAAACCGGCGCCTCCTGTTATCAATACTTTTTTCATAATACCTATGGCAAAAGACCTTTTTAATAGGACTCTTGCAATTGTTTTACGGCCTTTCTGCCGATGGAATAGTAAGTATAGCCCAACTCTTCCATTTTATCCAACGACCATACATTTCTTCCATCAAAGACCACTTTATCTTTTAGTGAATCGCTTATTCTATCAAAATTTGGATTCCTGAATTCATTCCATTCGGTAGCGATAATCAGAGAGTCGACTCCATCAATGGCAGAATACATATCCCTGGCATAGGTGACCACATCACCGATTTCATTTCTGACGTTGTCCATGGCTTCAGGGTCGAATACTAAGACCTCGGCACCTGCAGCTAGAAGTTCTTGAATTATATACAGAGCTGGAGCTTCTCTTATGTCATCTGTATTTGGTTTGAAAGACAGCCCCCAAAGACCAAATTTCTTGCCGTTTAGCTTACCGCCGTAATGCGCTTTGATCTTTGGCACCAAATAGGTCTTTTGGCTTTCATTTACTTCCTCAACAGCATTTAGAATCTTAAAATCATAGTTTACTTCTGCAGAACTTTTCACAAGTGCTTTAACATCTTTTGGAAAGCAAGATCCACCGTATCCAATACCCGGGAATAAGAAACGCTTCCCAATTCTAGTATCCGTACCAATTCCCTTTCTGACCATATCTACATCAGCACCGACCAACTCACAAACACGCGCAATCTCATTCATGAAAGTGATTTTTGTTGCTAAGAATGAGTTGGCTGCATACTTGGTTAATTCAGCGGATTTTTCATCCATAAATATCACTGGGTTCCCTTGCCTTACAAAGGGAGCATACAGGTCTTTCATAACCTTCTGAGCTCGGTCTGAACTACAACCTACAACCACGCGATCAGGTTTCATAAAGTCATCTACTGCAACGCCTTCCCTTAAGAATTCTGGATTGGATACAATGTCAAAGTCCCCCTTATAATTGGCAGCAATCGCATTGTGGACCTTTTCTGCCGTTCCTACAGGAACCGTGCTTTTGTCTACAATAACTTTATATTCCGTCATCATCTTACCCAGCTGATCTGCTACTCCAAGAACGTATGACAAGTCTGCCGATCCGTCTTCGCCTGGAGGCGTTGGCAAGGCTAAGAAAATAATCACGGCATCTTCAATAGCCTCTTTGAGATCAGTAGTAAAGAAAAGCCTGCCTTCTTTTTGGTTCCTTTCAAAAAGGTGTTCAAGACCTGGTTCATAAATGGTTATTTTTCCATTTTTTAAACTGTTGACTTTATTCTCGTCAATGTCAACACAGGTGACTCTGTTGCCTGATTCTGCGAAACATGTACCAGATACGAGTCCTACATATCCTGTCCCTACAACTGCAATCTTCATGAATTAAAATAGTGTTTAATGATGTTACAAATATATTCTTGTTGCTCTCTTTTAAGTGAGCTGTCAATGGGCAAAGACAAGACTTTGTCTACAATAATCTCCGTATTGTCTAACTCGCCTTTTCTATGAGGAATGCTCGTAAATGCTTTTTGTTTATGTAAAGGGATTGGATAGTAGATTACACTGCTAACGCCTTCATTTCTCAACTTCTCCTGCAATTCATTCCTTCCATGCTCACATAGAATAGTATATTGATGATAAACATGAGTTGAGTTTTCCAAGACTTCTGGCGTTCTGATTTGGGCGATATCAGAAAGTAACTCATTATAAATATTGGCCGCTGTAATTCGGCTTTGATTATAGCTTTCTAGATAAGGGAGTTTAACATTGAGAACTGCAGCTTGCAAACTGTCCAAACGGGAGTTACAACCTAATATTTCGTGTTTATACTTTTGTTTTTGCCCGTGCTTAGCCAGCATCCTCAATTGCTCGGCTAGCTTGTCATCATTGGTGCAAACTGCCCCACCATCCCCAAAACATCCGAGATTTTTTGATGGGAAAAAGCTAAAAGTTCCAATGGTGCCCATACTGCCACTTTTCTTGATGTTTCCGTTGCTAAACTGGTGTGAAGAACCAACTGCTTGCGCAGTATCCTCCACCACATCTAAACCGTATTTGTCTGCAATACTCAAGATGCGCTCCATATTGGCACATTGACCGTATAAGTGAACCGGTAAGATGGCTTTGGTTTTTGCACTGATGCTTTTTTCCATCATCTCAGGATCCATATTAAAGGTCACTGGATCTACTTCTACAAATACCGGAGTTAACTTTAGTAAGCCCAAAACCTCAGCAGTTGCGGCATAGGTAAAGCTCGGTGTAATTACCTCATCTCCTTCTTCTAGATTTAGAGCCATGAATGCCAGTTGTAGCGCATCCGTTCCATTTGCACAAGCTATCAGATGTTTAACACCGATATACTCAGCAAAGGCTTCTTCAAACTTCTCAACTTCGGGCCCTCCAATAAATCGCGTTGATGCAACGGTTTTGAGGATAGCCGCATCAATTTCATCCTTCATTTGAAGGTACTGATCTTGAAGATTTACCATGGGGATCATCGTCTTGGCCATCGGTGGGCAAACTTAGAAAGAATAGCCCAATAATTGCGTTATTTGTATTCAATTGAAACGATTTAATACGCTTTTGATTTCTGCCCTGCTTTTGATGGGTTCAAATAGCGCTCAGGTGGTAAATGACCAGGGGCAAATTCAGAGTGCCAAAGGATTTTTATTCAGTCCGCATTGGTCCCATCAATACCTCAGTGGGGATTTGAGTGATCGCTTTTATAATTTTAATAGCATTGGCTTGTCGGCACTATATAAGACAAAATCTAATTTCCAATTTGGACTAGAATACGACTGGTATTTTGGGGATAAGGTAAAGGACAGCAGCATCTTTTTTGGCATTACAGGACCAAGTGGATTTATCATAGATCAGAACGGTGATTTTTCTGTAATCAGAATGCGTGTTAAAGGAAATTATCTCACAGCTAATTTTGGTTACCTTCTAGCAATTGACAAAACCACTCCAAACAGTGGAATCTTTTTTTCAGTAGGGACTGGTTTTATGCAGCATAAAATTGATATTTTTTCATCTGAGATAACCATTCCTCAGATTAACGATGAATATGAAGCTGGCTATGACCGGCTTGCTTATGGTTTTGCATCTAAGCAATATATAGGCTATCAGTACCTGGTAGATCATAATCGTTTTCACCTAAAGGCAGGGGTTGAATTCAATCAAGGATTTACTAAAGGGAGGAGAAGCTGGAATTACAGTACCAACAGCCCTGGGACTGAAAATAGGTTTGACCAAACCATAGCACTGAAATTTGGAATTATTGTCCCTGTGTACACCAAAGACGCAGCAGACGAAGAATTCTTCATCGATTGATGTTTAGCTCGTTGTATTCCATAGCTAGTTGGCTAAGTTGGAGATTGTTGACACCAATTTCATGGTTCAACCCGAAGATAAGACAACTCTTGAGGTCGCGAAAGCAAAGCCAAAATCTCAAAGTGGGTAAACGCAAGTACTGGTTTCATTGTGCATCACTGGGAGAATTTGAAATGCTCAGACCTATTCTGGGTCAGCTGCTTAGGCAGATTGGCAAAGACAATGTCGTCATTACCTTTTTCAGCCAAAGCGGTTATGATCAAGTAGTGAAACAAGAGGAATACAGAGATATGGTAATGTACTTGCCATGGGATAATGTATCTCAGGTTAAAAAATTCTATGAGAATTACACCCCAGAAATTGCTGTGTTTTTAAGGTATGAATTGTGGTATAATCTGTTAAAAATTGGACTGGAGCAAGAAGTGAAATTCTATTTGGTCAACGGAAGATTTAGGCCTGATCATTTTGTATTCAAAGCATGGGCTAAGCCGTATTTGAAGCTCTTGCATAAGTTCAAAAGTCTCTACTGTTCTGATTATCGCTCTCTTGAATGCTTGGAGCAGGCGGGCTTGACCAATGCAGAATTTACTGGAGATACTCGCTACGATAGGGTTCTTGAAATATCAGAAAGTCTAGAAGAATTTTCAGATTTAGAACGGTTTAAAGGCCAAGAAAAGCTCTTGGTTATGGGATCTTCTTGGGCAATGGAAGAGCGCATGATGGCGGAGATATATCATCAGCTAGAAGGCTGTAAATTATTGATTGCCCCTCATGATGTCTCAGAAGCCCATTTACTCTCAATTGAGACTGAATTTGCTGCCTATTCACCAAAGAGGTGGTCCCTTTCAGATTTTAATGACTTTGACCGAGTCATTATCGTAGACACCATTGGGATATTATCTGGTATATATCGCTATGCGGATATCTCATTTATAGGTGGAGGCTTTAAAGGAGCATTGCACAATATTACCGAGGCAGCAGTCTGGGGAAATTATATATTGTTCGGACCCGACACTAAAAAATTTCCCGAAGCTGGTGACTTCATAGAGGCCGGTTTTGCAAAGACTGTTAGCAATAAACGAGAATTGCTGGATACGATTAGGACTTTTATTGAATCTGATTTGCAAAAAGATATCAAGGATAAAGCCAAAGCTTTTGTTCAATCACAGGCCGGAGCGAGCGATTTGGTTTTTCAGAGAATACTCACCAGTTGATAGGTGACGAAACTGGCCAAGTAGGCTAGACCAGTCATATAAACAAATTGAATGCTGGGCCACTTTAAGCTTTTTGTTTCTTTATAGACTACTGCAAGGGTGCTCATGCATTGCATTGCAAAAGCGTAGAAAATCATAAGCGAGAGTATCACAGCTAGGCTATAAACATTGCTGCCATCGGGATTCTTATCTCTGTGCATTTTGGCTCGAATCTGTTCGAAATTCTCTTCATCTCCTACACTGTATATAGTGCTCATTGTTCCAACAAAAACCTCTCTAGCTGCAAAAGAGGTAATCAGTGCAATTCCAATTTTCCAATTAAAACCGAGTGGCTTAATGACGGGTTCAATTCTCTTGCCGAGCTTGCCTGCAAAAGACTGCTCAATCTGATCGGTTTTTTGAACTTGCCATGTTTGATCTTGATGAGGCTTATAAGAAGCAAGAAACCATAAGACCATGGATATCAACAATATGACCTTTCCAGCTTCAAAAATGAAACTTCTTGTTTTTTGCCAACAGGTGATTGCAATATTCTTCCATCTAGGGCTGTGATAAAGGGGCAACTCCATAATAAAAAAGGATGGAATTTTATGCTTGATTATCCATTTGAAAACCACGGCGGCAAACAGAGCTGCGAAAGTCCCAAGCAAGTACATGGCTAGCAAGACAAGAGCTTGAAGATTAATGATCCCAAAGATCATCTGCGACGGAATAGCCATGGAAATCAATAAGGTGTAAACCGGCAGACGTGCAGAGCAACTCATTAATGGCGTTACCATTATAGTGATCAATCGGTCTTTCCAATTCTCAATGGTACGCGTACTCATTATAGCAGGAATAGCGCAAGCTGCACCGCTCATCAGAGGGATTACCGATTTACCACTGAGCCCTAAACCACTCAGGAGTTTATCCATGATAAAGCTCACCCTTGCCATATACCCCGTTTCTTCCAGAAGACCGATGAAGAAAAAGAGAATAATAATTTGAGGTACAAAAACCAGAACGCCAGATAAGCCCGCAATTAGACCGTTGATTAAAAGATTCTTAGCCCAGTGATCAAAGATGTTTTGATGAAGGAATTCAGATAGCAATTGGAATCCTTGTTCTATCCATTGCATTGGGTATTCTGCCAACATAAACACACTTTGAAAAATCACAAAGAGAATCAAGAGGAAAATTGGAAAGCCAAAGTACTTATGTGTGAGAACAGCATCTATCCTGTGGCTTATCAGTTGAGATCGACTTTTCTGCTCTAAACTTTTGCTCAGCAGCTCATCAATCAATGTATAACGCTCTTGGGTGGAGAGTTTCGGTTGATTCAGGGGGTGATGACACTTAAACTGCTGCTTTGGAATTTGTGCTTTCAGATTAGATATCCCTTCACCTGTTCTTGCATTAATCGGAACAACTTTAATTCCTAGCTCATTTTCAAGACGAGTAATATCAATTTCCAGCCCCTTGTTTTTGGCAACATCCATAAGGTTCAATGCGAGAAGAATGGGGATTTCTAAACTACTCAGTTGGCTTAGGTAGAACATGTTGCGCCTCAAGTTTGAGCCATCGGCAACATATAGGATAAAATCTGGATGTTCTTGACCGATAAACTTTACGGCCTCTTCCTCATCAATAGATTTTGGACTAAAGCTATAAGTTCCCGGCGTGTCAATCAATTTAGCTTTAAAGGCCTTGGCTTTGATCTTACCTTCTTTGTTCTCTATGGTAGTACCAGGCAGATTGGAAATCTTTTGGTTTAGACCTGTAAGTTGATTAAAAAGAGAGGTTTTCCCTGAGTTGGGATTTCCAGCCAAGATTATTCTTAAATCATTCTGCTGCTCACTCATCTTCTTTTACAAGATTTACCAAAATAGTGTCAGCTTCTTTACGGCGCATGCTAAGTGTGTAGCCTTCAAGTTCAAATGCCATTGGATCACCCAGTGGGGCGCTCATGATCATTCTGATTATTGTGCCTTTAAGGCAGCCCATTTCCATGAGCTTTTCACTGAAAGCAGATTGATTTACTTTTTCAACGATGGCTTGCTGACCTATGGTCATTTCACTTAAACGCACGGCTGGCAAAGATGAAATTTATTTGGAACGATTCAAAATAAGCTATATGATATTGCTCATTGTTTTTTGATAGACTTGACAAATTGTTCAGGGGGCTAACCCTCCCCTCCCCACAAGCAAGTTAGTAAGACTGTCATTCGCAAACAAAGCCTATCAGCCTATCGAGCATAAAAATCATACCACCGACTATTGCATCGTATACCTCAAGGTAATTCCAAAATCTGTCAAGGCAGTAGGGAAGGAGTTTGAGGTCTTAGGTGTATTCACATTGCGATTGTAGAAAGCCCTGAAATTTAAATTGTCATTGATTTTGTAATCGATGCTGGGCTTGATACTTATTGTTTTGATACCAGAAGTTGGAATGACTTCATCCGTTTCTATCTGTCTAACAAGGGTCACGCCATCTCGGAGGCTAAAGTCGAACCTGATATTCAAGTCATTCTTTAGTATTACTCGGTCCCCATTGTACTTAAAGGGCAACCTCATTCCAGTGGTTCTAAATCCTCCTCCAACAACATATTCTCTATTGCGAATTTCCACCATTTGCAAGTTTCTCATATTTAAGGTGAGGGTTCGATCAAACTTGTATTCCAGCCTTATGGTTAGTCCGTCTTTGGTTGTTACATCTATACCCAAAAGTGGAGTAAGTCTTTCAATCAGTGTGATTCCACTTTGATATCCGTATTTGGTTACCAGATTTTCACCGTGCTGTAAAGTGTCTGTTCCATAATCCAAAGGTTGGAAGAAAGAGCCCATGTTCAAAGTAGAACTATAGGCGTGCTTAATAGAGATGTTGGAGAACACCTCTTTTATCCCTTTGAGTTTTGACAGGCCATTATAATTGATTCTCCAATTGGGTACGGGGATTGCTCTAAACGGACTGAGCTGAACATCCGCAGCATTCTTACCGCTATATGCGGACAAGAATGCATAGAGCAGAACATCTTGATGTGTTTGACTGAAGCCGAGAGGAAAACCGGTTATATCATCCTGCATATTTATGGAGTCGCCATAGATACCTGCATAAGCACCTTCTGTAAACTCTTGCGCTTGAAGTCTGCTAGCAATTACAAATCTGTTGTTTTTGAATTGGTCAAATGCCGCCGATGAGTAGTCGTCACCCAATTTGTCAAACATGGTTGCCCACATTCCGAAGCTCGTAGTAAAATTTGCAACTTCCGTCAAACCGAGATCACTGAACTCTCCAAGTTCGTCATCGAACCTAAAGTTGGAAGAGGTATTGATGCTTTGTCTTTTATTAAAGTTTACGCTTATTCTAAATCCGCTGAAAGGCTCTATGGTAGCTGAGCCCGTGATATTTAGACTACTCAATTGCAAATACCTGCTGTTTTGAATAGTGTCGGTTGTCATAAAGCCTTGTTGAGCAAAGCTATATCTGATACTCTCGTCTTGACCTCCGAGGATGAAAGGGAATCCCG
>JAHEKB010000293.1 GCA_024638525.1 Bacteroidota bacterium | reverse complement strand
TATCAAACCAGCTGGGATGCAGCAGGTATCGAGGTGGTTTGGAATATGATTCACTACGATGTTCAGCTCATTGGTGGAACGGTTTTGCACAAGGGAAAAATTGCAGAGATGGCCACTGGTGAAGGAAAGACTTTGGTTTCTACCTTGCCAGCCTATCTCAATGCTTTGGGGCAAAGGGGAGTTCATATAGTTACAGTAAACGACTATTTGGCGCGAAGGGATTGTGAATGGAACGCACCCATTTTTCAATTTCACGGCATGAGTGTGGATTGCATTGACTACTACCCCTCCCATTCTCCGGAAAGAAGAAAGGCGTATAAGGCAGACATAACCTACGGTACCAATAACGAATTTGGCTTTGACTACCTCAGAGACAATATGGCTCATAGCCCTGAAGATCAGGTACAGCGCAAGCACCACTTCGCCATGATTGATGAGGTTGATTCGGTATTGATAGATGACGCTAGAACGCCACTCATTATATCGGGTCCTATACCCAAAGGAGATCAGCACGAATTCAACGAACTCAAACCCCGCATACAGAAGTTGGTAGACGCCCAAAAAAGGTATTTATCTACCGCCCTCACCGATGCTAAAAAATTAATTGCCGAGGGGAAAACCTCTGAAAAAGAAGGAGGTTTATTGCTCTATCGCTGCTACCGAGGTTATCCCAAAAATAAGCCTTTGATTAAATTCTTGGGCGAACAGGGCATGAAATCCATCATGACCAAAACAGAGAACTTCTACCTTCAAGACCAGCAAAAGCAAATGCACATTGTAGATGAAGAGCTCTATTTTACCATTGAGGAAAAAAACAATCAAATAGAACTCACCGACAAAGGCATTGAGCTAATCACTGCAAGCGGTGAAGACCCTAACTTCTTTATAATGCCCGATGTAGGCGCAAAAATTGCCGATTTAGAAAAAGCGGGTTTATCTGAAGAAGAAAAACTGAAGACTAAAGATGAAATCATGCGCGATTTCTCTATTAAGTCTGAACGCATTCATTCGGTCAATCAATTACTAAAGGCCTATGCCATGTTCGAAAAAGACGTGGAATACATTATTCAAGATGGCAAGATTAAAATAGTTGATGAGCAAACCGGTAGGGTAATGGACGGCCGAAGGTATTCCGATGGCTTACATCAAGCCATAGAAGCCAAAGAAAATGTAAAGGTTGAAGCGGCCACTCAGACTTTCGCAACTATTACATTACAGAACTTCTTTCGCATGTATCACAAACTGTCGGGAATGACCGGTACAGCAGAAACTGAAGCTGGTGAATTCTGGGAAATCTACAAGCTGGATGTAATTGTTATTCCAACCAACAGGCCCATTCAACGAGATGACCGCCAAGATTTGGTTTATAAAACCGTCAGAGAAAAATTCAATGCCGTAGGCGAAGAAGTCATCCGATTACAAAACGAAGGCCGACCAGTCTTGGTGGGAACAACTTCGGTTGAAATTTCAGAATTATTGAGTCGCATGCTCAATATGCGTAAAATCAAACACAATGTATTGAATGCCAAACAGCACCAACGCGAAGCCGATATAGTACATGAAGCGGGCCATCCCGGAGCTGTTACTATTGCAACCAACATGGCGGGCCGTGGTACCGATATTAAGCTTGGCAAGGGTGTAAAAGAATCGGGCGGTTTGGCAATCATAGGCACCGAAAGGCACGAAAGCAGGCGGGTTGATAGGCAATTAAGAGGTAGAGCGGGTAGACAAGGAGATCCAGGCTCTTCTCAATTCTATGTGTCTTTAGAAGATAATCTGATGCGTCTTTTTGGTTCTGATAGAGTAACCAAAGTGATGGATCGTTTTGGCTATGACGAGGGAGAAGTTATTCAGCATTCTATGATTAGTAAAACCATTGAACGCTCTCAAAAGAAAGTTGAACAAAACAATTTTGGCATTCGAAAGCGCTTGTTAGAATACGATGATGTAATGAATAAGCAGCGGGTGGTCATTTATTCCAGAAGAAGAAATGCACTCTATGGAGAACGCCTGTCTGTTGACATAAACAATGCGGTATACGATTGGATCGAAGAAATGGTTCAATTGTATAAAGACAGCAATGACTTTGAAGGCTTTAATTTAGAGAGCTTAAGGCATTTGGCCTTTGAAAGCAGTTTGAGCCAAGATCAATGGGACTCTAAAAGCGAAGGAGACTTAATCCAAATGCTTTTTGAAGAAGTTTCTGATTTTTACGACAGAAAATCTGCAGCCATTGCTGAAAGAGCCCTTCAGGTGTTTAAAAACATTAAGAAAGAAAGAGGCGATGATGTTAAGAACATACTGGTTCCTTTTTCTGACGGTAAAAAAGGCCTAAACGTGAGTG
>JAHEKB010000292.1 GCA_024638525.1 Bacteroidota bacterium | reverse complement strand
TAAATACCACAGAGAAAAGTGGCCTACAGGCTTGGTACTCATTAGAAGAGTCAGAACTATTTGATGCGAGCAACACCTCAACTACAAACCTTGAAGAGTATGCTAAACTAAATGGTGCTACCTTTGAGGGTAAGGCTTGTTTACAGACAGCGTTAAACGCTTTCCCAGATATTACAGACGCAAGACTATACTCCGCTAACTACGACATTAGAGTGAGTGGTGATGGTGGCACAGTAGAGGCCCTATCTTGTGTAGAAACAGAATTAAACGCAATACTATGAGTAGCTTAAAGGATTTAGCGAGCTTAATTATGATACCGTCTTTGTATGAGGACGGAAAGTTGCATACGGTTAAGCCTTTGGCTGACGAGAATATTATAGTACATCCCGATGCTACGGATAACAACGATGGTGTTGACGGGAGTACGCCAAGTACGAGCAGTAACTTTACTTTCAGTAGGGGTTCAAATCTTGCTGCTACGAGGGTAGATGTTAATGGTCTTATTGAGAAGGGTAGAGAGAATGTTCTCTTATATAGTCAAGATTTTAGTAATGCAGCTTGGAGTAAAAGCAATTTATCTCTTACAAGTAATCAAACCGACCCGTTTGGTGGAACCAATGCGTTTCTTTTTACAAGTACATCAACTGCAAACAATCTATTTGTTCAATCCTTATCAAATGCAAACAGAGTTTGTAGTATATATGCAAAAGCGGGTAATCGTTCAAATTTTGCCCTTGTAAATAATACCTACGGAAATGGTGCTACTTTTGATTTATCAGCAGAAACGGCAATTTCTGTGGGACAAGGTTCATTAGCAGTAATTGAATCAGTAGGAAACGATTGGTATCGTTGTTCGGTTTATTTTTCTTTGGGTACACAATTTCTTGTGGTTCTTTCGGATGTTAATGGCAATGGATATTCTAATGGAGATACAATGTCTTTCTTTGGTGCTCAAATGGAATCCTCACTTGTCGCAACTGATTACATTGAAACAGGAGCATCTACTGCACAGGCAGGTATATTAGAGGATATGCCTCGCCTTGACTATTCAGGTGGTGCATCGTGTCCTGCTCTCTTACTTGAGCCTCAACGGACAAATCTGTTTACGGATAGCGAGTATTTCAATGGTTGGTCAAGGGCTGGTACTACTCCTATATTCACAAACAATTACGGCACATCTCCAG
This sequence comes from Bacteroidota bacterium, assembly GCA_024638525.1. Lineage (GTDB taxonomy): Bacteria > Bacteroidota > Bacteroidia > NS11-12g > UBA9320 > JAHEKB01. The sequence continues at coordinate 1,163 of JAHEKB010000292.1, read as the reverse complement.
AGGGGCTTCAAAACAGCACAAGGGTTCAGTTAGATAATAGCGATATTTTCTATAAAGCAGTGAATTTATCTCAAGGGGCATATGTGTTTAGTGTCTTTGGAAAAGCTATTAGCGGAGGCAGTTCTCAAATTATTTTAAGAGTAGATATACCGAGTGCAAAAAGAGCGGTTTTTGATTTATCCGATGGTACAATAGTTACTAACACTGCTGATGATGCTGATATAATTGACTACGGAAACGGATGGTATAGATGTATCTTAATTCAAGACAATGACACTATTGCAAATGCAGTAATTGAGGAATATAATGATTCATTAGATTGTGAGATTTGGGGCGCACAATTAGAAGCAGGAAGCTACCCTACTTCGTATATACCTACCTATGGAGCAAGTGTTACGAGGTCTAAAGAAGGGGCACAAGTAACAAGCGTATCCGATTTGATAGGTCAAACACAAGGTACTTTATTTGCTGAAGTAGATTCTTTTGGTGTTGGTGAAGTGGCAAATAGAATTCTTGGTGTATCCAATGGCACTTCTGCGGAGCGTGTGATTATGCTTACTCGCTCTAATGGATTTAGGTTTATTGTAACCAATAGTTCGGTAAATGGTGTTGACTACACAAAATACACTACAACAGAAGGTGTACATAAATTGGCTATGACCTATGATGCTAATGAAGTAAGGATATTTGTAGACGGGGTAAAAGTAACAACGGATTCAAGTGTAACATTGCCATCCTCCTTAAATTCGGCTCATATTGGTAAAGCTGAAATAAACCATAATTACGGCAATAATTTCGGCGGTAGTGTTAAACAATCCGCAGTATTCCCAACGGCACTAACTGATAGCGAATGTATCGCATTAACAACTTTGTAAGATATGAGCATTTACGATAAAGCGAGTCTTGTACTCATTCCTTCGGGAACAAAAACATCAAAGGTCTATTCGCAGAAGCCTGTTAGTGGTGATGGTGATTTTACCTTCTCTCGTTCAACTGCTGCAACTCGTGTTAATGCAGATGGGAACATTGAAAAGGAAACGCAGAACCTTTTTAAGCACTCAAATGATTTTAACAATACTTGGTCGGAAAACTATTTAGTCCGTACAAGCGGTCAAGCAGGATACGATGGTACAAATGATGCTTGGTTACTAACAGGGTTTTCA
>JAHEKB010000291.1 GCA_024638525.1 Bacteroidota bacterium | reverse complement strand
CAAACTCAAACTCCCATTCATCGGTTTTAATTTGAGCCGTCCCAAAATTTTTGAAAACGGATAAATGCCCTTCGCCTAAGCGCTGGTGCACGGCCTTTGCAAGCTCAATGCCGCTGCCTATGGTTACAAAGTCTACATCTTTAGATGGTCGCTTTAAGAGTACATCTCGCACATATCCGCCCACCACATAGCTCTGTTGATTTAAGCGCTGTGATTCTTTACTAACGCATTCAAAAATGGGATGTGTAAGTGCTGATTTCAAGCCTGCAAAACTAGTTATTGTTCTCTACTCTTCTTTGGTATTATGTTTGAACTATTAAAGTTATGAAAAGATCGGCACTACTATTATTCATAAGCGCACTTGCAGTGGGGAGTATGGCCCAAGACTTAGAAATTAAATCGAGCAGCGATTGGCGACAGCCGGGCAATGTAAACCCAGCACTGGCGGGGCTTAAAGAAGATGTTTTTAGGGTCTTGAGCAATACGGACTTAAACAATTACACACTAATGCTCGAAGGTCGCCTTCCCTTTAAATTGGGCAACTATATGATGGGGGTGCAGCGAACCAGCAATGATTATGTGAGCGATAATATGTTCAATTTAACCTACGGTAGAACATCTAAAAAGAACAAGAATTTCCACTTTAGGTATGGGGGCTCTTTGGAGTTTCACAGCAGGTCTAGTATAAAAACGGACGGGGATTCTGTGCTTTTTGCCTTCACCGACTTGGATGGAAAGCGCAGGGAGTTTTCCTCTTTAAGTGAATTGACAGGTGAACTTAGCTATGTTAATATAGATTTTGGGGCGAGCATCAATTACAACAATTTGCTCATGGCCGTTTCATTAAACAATGCCTTTAGTCCAGACGTGAGTTTGTTACAAGCAGAGCAAAGAGAATTGCCCTTGCAGCTTAACGCCTGTATTGGTGGTTTTATAAAATTGGCAGAAAATTACACCTTCTTTCCCTCCTTTATTGGAGTTTATCAGAACAATAATTTCTTGGCTCAGGCCGGTGTTGAACTCTATACCAAACACATTAATGTTGCGGCCCGCTACAGTTTAGAAGAACTGCGCGACGAACTAACAGCTAGTATAGCCACTCATTACAAACGCACTTATGTTGGATTGAGTTATACGCAAGCTTTGAGCGAGTCTGGGAACCCTGAATTTAAGGTGTTTTTAAACAGCAGTTTGTTCAAGTCTCCCAAATGGCTTAAGAGCAAATTTGCCAAAGACATTAGCAAGTTTTATTGATGGGTCAGTTATTGGTCATATAGCCGTGATTAGTAGGATTTTAAGCCAAATTTCACTACCTTAATGAGATGCTGAAACAAGTCTTTAACTTCTATATGGTCCTGCGCTCATGCTGGATTATATTGCTGTTTCAGTTCATTGGTTTTTTTGCCTTGGTGGTATTTGAACAAGGCAGCGATATATTAGCTACACTCAGCCTTAGTGAATCGGGATTGGTTAGACAGCATACTTGGGCTAGTTTCATTGCTGTTGGATGGTGGAGTTGGCAAAGTTGGCGATCGGCCCGTGTACAAATTCATTTTACCAGCTATGATTTTGCTCAATTTCACAAAAAATATGCTTTAAGGGCTCAAGTTTTGGTACCCAGGGCATTGGGCGTAATTCCTTCACTCATTTTTGCCTACGGTTTATTCAAAGCATCTTCTTGGGGCAATCCACTTGTCTACCTCTTTTTATCTCTGGGAGTATGGCTTTATATATTCTTTCACCTTAGAAAAGACATAGTGGTCTATTTGCATTCCATTAAGTTCTTTCACCAATTTAAGATTCCCGAATACATTCTGATAAAAAACGAGGCTTATCCTGCAAAATTTATTTGGGCCAAGCAGAGCCGATGGATCTTCTTTCGCCTTTTTTGCATACTGCTGGTCTTTGGACTCATTATGATTAAAGCAGTGGAATTTCCACAGGCAATAGGCTCTACCGCCATAGTCTTGTTTGCCCTAGGTGCTTGGCTGGTTATTGGAAGTTTTATTGCCTTTGCAGAAAAACACTACCGCTTTCCCTTTGGCTTTACCATCTTTCTTATGCTAGTAGGCTTTAGTTTTTTCAACAACAACCATGAAATAAGGAGGCTAGAAACGGAATCTGCCGGCAGAATGCAGGTAGAAGAGCATTTTATGCGGTGGTACAAAGAGCAGTCTGCGCATTACGATACCGTTCCCGTGGTTCTGGTTGCAGCACAGGGTGGTGGGGTTAGGAGCTCTTATTGGACGGCCCAAATTTTAGCTGAATTAATGACCAGCAATCCAGCGCTGGACTCGGCAATTTATGCCTATAGCACCGTATCTGGCGGTACCTTAGGTGTGGCTACCTATAAGC
>JAHEKB010000073.1 GCA_024638525.1 Bacteroidota bacterium | reverse complement strand
AAAAAAAATAGCACCCCGTAGAGAGATGCTATTCTGTAGTTTTGAGTTTAATCTGTTCTTGTAAAACGGCCCCCCAGTTCCTGTAAACCGTTCCCGTAAACCGTTTCTGTAAACCAATCTCCCCGTTCCTGTAAACCGTTTCTGTAAACCGACCTCCCCGTTCCTGTAAACCGTTCCTGTAAACCGTCTACACCATCCCGCTGATCAAATCAGCAACGCGGTTGGAGTATCCTGCTTCGTTGTCGTACCAACCCAAGATTTTCACTGTACTTCCTGAAACCATAGTGCTCAATGAATCGAAAATGCATGAGTGTGGATTTCCAACGATATCTACAGAGACAATAGGATCTTCTGTGTATTCAAGAATTCCTTTCAGTCTGCCTTCGGATGCCTGTTTGAAGGCGGCGTTGACTTGCTCAACGGTCACATCTTGTTTCAAGTTGACAACAAAATCCGTTGCAGAACCTGTTGGAGTGGGAACACGCATGGAGTTTCCGTTTAATTTTCCTTGAAGGTGTGGCAAAACCAATCCAACAGCTTTAGCAGCTCCTGTACTTGTAGGAATCATAGATAATGCAGCAGCACGTGCTCTTCTCAAGTCAGAATGGGGTGCATCTTGCAGTCTCTGGTCTGAGGTATAAGCGTGAATGGTGGTCATAAAACCGTTTTCCACTCCGTAAAGATCATCTAGTACTTTAACCATCGGCGCAAGGCAATTGGTAGTACAACTCGCATTGGAAACGATAGTCTCATCTCCGCTTAAGGTATCATCATTCACACCGATAACTACGGTTTTGATATCACCTTTGGCCGGTGCGGAAATGATCACTTTCTTAGCTCCAGCAGTGATGTGTTTGCCTGCCCCTTCTGCATCTCTGAATATTCCCGTACTTTCAAGAACCACATCTACTCCCAATTCTGCCCAAGGCAAGTTTTCGGGATTTCTTTCAGCAGTTGCTCTAATTTGCTTTCCATTCACAATTAGGTAATCGTCATTGGAATCTACTGTTCCTTTGAATCTACCCTGTATGGAATCATACTTTAAAAGATGAGCAAGAGTGGCATTGTCAGTAAGGTCGTTGATGGCTACAACCTCAACGTTTGATTTCTCTAGAAGTACTTTGAAAGCTAATCTTCCAATCCTTCCAAAACCATTGATGGCGACTTTCATGTTTATTTAAAAATTAATGTGTTTTTGAGGGGGGCAAAGCTAAACTTTTTCTAAAATATTTAGTTTGTATTTATTTGGAATTAATATTTCATTTGCACCCGCATTCGCAAGGATGTGACGTCGGCTGATAAGTAGCCCACATTTAACGCGAGTTAAAGGTGATTTATCAGTTTCCCATGGTTGGGAGCCGAACTTGAAGGAAACATTACAATGGCCCCTTCGTCTATCGGCTAGGACGCCAGGTTTTCATCCTGGAAAGAGGGGTTCGATTCCCCTAGGGGCTACAAAGGAAAAGCTCGGCATTAGCCGGGCTTTTTTTGTTTGCACGAAATTAGGCCAAGCTTTGCTTGAGACTGTATGAGTACAAACAAAAAAGTGGCACATGAAATGTGCTTTTCCTTTGGGTACAATAACTAATTCTGGGAAGGACAACCCGCAGCGAAGCAAGTGGTTGTCAATCCCCTCTGCAATCCCCTTCGGGGTTTAATCCTTTGGGTACAATAACTATTCTTGAGAACATAACCGAAGGTAATGAGTGTCACGGGCAGAGGGGCACGGCGACGATCATGAACCTAAGGAGAGTAATCCCCGGCTCAAACACCACAAAGTGATTCTTTCGTCGAGTAACCTTAAGGGTTTCAATATTCGACCACTTTACTCGCTAATTGGCAATACTATTTAAGCTGGCGAATATCAATGACCGGTTTAAGGACATACGGAAAGTCCGTATATCAGCAGTAAATATGATGTCAGTCATTTGTGTGGCGGGATACACACATCAACTTTGATGCTGAGGATTCTAACAATTATGGAGACAGCTGCTGTATCAAAAAAAGAACTACGTGCCCCCCTAGAACTGAAAGAAGCCATTGTAGAAATAGTAAGTGATTCAGGAGAAGGGGCACAAAAATGCGGTCAAAGTCTCGGAGCCATTTCGGCTATGATGGGCAATGGAGTGTGGACAGTGGAAATCATTCCTGCTGAAATTCAGCCTCCTGCCCGATCACGGGCGGGTGCCTCGGGTATCCGCGTGCGCATAGGCAGCGATAAAGTGACCAATATGGGAGATCACGCCCAATTGGTTGTGGCCTTCAATGAGCAGGTTCTCTACGGCCGAGTTAGTCAGAGGGCTTATAAACCGGGAACCGTTTTGATCATAGAGAATAAATGGGCCACAGATCCCACGGAACGCATACGCGCGGAATACACCGAAGCCATGACTCACTTCAAGGAGATGGGTGCGGATGTGATTGAAGTGCCCATGGAAGAAGAGTGCCTCAAAGTGGTACGCGATGCGCGAAAGGGAAAAAACATGTGGGTTCTAGGTATGCTGTCATACATTTATTCCAGAGATCGTCTAAAGGCTGAGACACAGATCACCCGAATCTTTAAGAAGAAAGGTGACAAGGTTATTTTACCCAATATCGAACTCTTTAACTCAGGTTATAACTGGGCCGCCGAACACTTGAGTTTGCATTATCAGATCCCAGCCATGGAGTCAGAAGAAGAAATGGTTGTGATGAATGGCAATCAGGCCATCAGCTTCGGTGTCATGGCAGCGGGTATTGATGTGTGCAGCATGTACCCTATTACACCGGCGACATCCGCTTCGCACCATTTGGCAGAAGCCATTCAGGAGGTAGGCGGTATCGTACATCAAGCAGAAGATGAGATTGCAGCCATTGGTTTTGCCATTGGTAGCAGTTATGCCGGCAAGACAGCAGTAACCATTACCTCGGGTCCTGGTCTGGCCCTCAAAACAGAATTTATTGGATTGGCGGTTATGGCTGAAGTACCACTTGTCATTGTCGATGTACAGCGAGGAGGTCCGAGTACGGGCTTACCTACCAAGGTAGAACAAGGTGACTTGTTGGCCGCCCTCTATGGGGATCCAGGAGATGCGCCAAAAGTGATCTTGGCCGCCAGTAGCATTGAAGAGTGTTTTCACTTTGTCATTCTAGCACGAAAACTGGCCGAGTCGTTCAGAACTCCTGTATTTGTGCTGACTGATGCCAACTTGGCAACAGGGGTTTCCCCTTTCCCTAGGCCCAAGGTCAATGAAGAATGGTTTGCCTTACCCATTGATCAAAGTCCATGGAAAGAAGGTGTGCGATCCTATGAATGGGACGACAAAACGGGTTTAAGCCAACGACCCATTCCCGGAATGAAGAATGGGATGTATACCTTGACAGGTTTGGCTCATGACGAAGAGAGTCACGTGGCCTATGATCCGGCAATTAATCAACGTTCTGCCGAACACAGAAGCAGAAAACTGGCCGCACTTCAGCAAAGTTTGAAGGTACCCAAGGTGAACGGAGATGAAGAAGGAGACTTGCTCCTAGTTGGTTGGGGCTCAACACGTGGCGCGATTGAAGAGGCCGTGAAAAAGGCAAGAGAAAAAGGCTACAGCGTGAGCAATCTGCATCTGCACTTCCTGAGTCCGCTGGAACCGGGTATCAAGGAAATCATGCAGAAGTTCAAGAAAGTCATTTCGGTAGAGCTAAACTATAGCGACATAGTGGGCAGGCCGCTAATCACGGAGGAGAACAGAAGGCACGCTCAACTCGCTTTCTATTTGCGAGCAATGACCTTGATTGACATTGATTCATATAGCAACGTATTTGGTCAACCTATAAGTCCGATGCGCATTTTTAGCATGATCGAACGCACATTTAAATTGTACAACGAACAAAAACAGGCACAAGCATGATAGGAATCAAAGCAGATCTCACAGAACTGGACTTACCAGAAGTATACTACAGCATTGGGGACTATTGCAGCAGCACAGCGCGCTGGTGCCCGGGTTGCGGAGCACACGCCATACTCACTTCCGTACAGAAATTGTGTAGAGAAGAGCAACTTCCACCAGAAAAAACGGTGTTTGTTTCAGGAATTGGATGCAGCAGCCGGTTTCCTCACTATATGAAGACCTACGGATTTCACGGGTTGCACGGCAGGGCGTTGCCTGTTGCTGAAGGCGTTAAGTTCAGACGACCTGATCTGGACGTATTTGTCATTACAGGTGATGGAGATTGTTGCTCCATTGGTGCCGGACACTGGGTACATGCCATACGATATAATATGAATATGGTCGTCTTGTTGTTTGATAATGAGATTTATGGACTCACTAAAAAGCAGACCTCCCCTACAAGCCCAATCGGAACACAAAGCAACACGCATCCCAAAGGATCTATCCTCCCACCCATCAATCCGATACAAAGCACGCTTGGGTTCACCAATGTCTCTTTTGTCGCCCAAACAGCGGACTGGAATCCCGCTCATTTATACGAAACGATTAAGAAGGCGCATGAGCATAAGGGTTTGTCTTTTGTACGCATTTTACAGCGTTGCCCCATTTGGATGAAAGATGGCTTTACAGCCAATGCCAGTGAGCCCGAGTCCTTGACTTTGTTGGACCACGAGCATGGTATTCCCTTGAATGAGCAGGTTCGCAAGTCCTTTAATAAAGTCATTCAACATGACCCTTCAGATATTGACAAGGCAAGAGAGCATGTTGAATTGGCTGACGGCTCCCTCCCTATAGGACTCTTTTATCAGAACAGGGAGGCGGTGCGATACGATGATTACGGAGCTCACAACTTGAACATGCCTGTGAAGCAAAGATTGGAAGGATTAAACGGTTTACTGGACAAATACGCTATCTAAAATCATGGCCAAAACAATATCCTATAGTGATTTTTTAAAGGAGGGTGCCCTACAGGAGCGGAAGATAACTGCTCCTTATCAAGGTCAAGAAGAGAACAAACCATTCCGAATCATTCCGGAAGACATTTCCAATGAAGCCGATGAGAAAGCATTCTGGAAACGATTGAGGCACTTCTTCCGATCAGGTGAAAGTCCAGAAGGAAGAAATGGCATATTTGTTCCGGCGCTCATTGCTCCTTATTTGCAGCATGGGAATTGGGAAACGGACTATCCATATTATCTAGCGCAGGAATCCAGCACAAGCCAGTCTTTAGAGAGCTTGTTGAACAGCACCTTTGAATCGCATTTTGCCGAAAAAGAGGCAAAAGTGCTCAAGCGTTTCTTACCCAAGCTAAATCAGTACTTCAAAGAAAGTCTTGAAGATAGTGAAGTGCCGTTCCAACATTGTAAAAAAGCTGCATTCAAGCAGCTATTGGCATTGGAAGTCCATGATGAAGAAGGTGAGCGGTTCAAGGTCGATGTTGAACGCTATAGAGAGGCACTGCCCAAAGAGGGCCACCTCTTGGCTTTTCACCATGAAACACCACTTCTCTTATTCAGGCAAAAGCTAGAGCAGATAGAATGGAATAGAAATAGGTTCAAGAGGCATATCAAAGAGCGCCGCGACAGCTTAGAAGAAAAGCTCGTTTTGAATGAGGAGAAATCAGGGAAGGAAAAACCGGATAAGGGCTTCGAATTTGCAACTGAAATTATTGCATTGGGCAAGGTTCAGGACATGCAACCCAAGCAGGGAAGCAGCCAATTGGATGCTGCACGTATAGGTCGCATCAAGGCAATAATTCAACGGCTGGACGCTGTATTGGCACAAAAAGAAAACCACGCTCATTTGATTGTTAACCAAGGCCTTACAAAGGCCTACCGATGGGAAAAGATCTTTACATCCAGTAGTATTTCGTACGCTGAATTGGGGAATGCCTTCAAGCTTGTAGAAAATATATTTGATAAAAACATGCATGCATTTACTGCCGTGTTGATCGATCTGCGCAAGGCCGACCTTGAGCTTGAAGACAGCTACGAGCTTGACATACATGATGATTACTTTGACCACTTTAAATGGTTTAAGTTGGATGAGGAAGAATTGGCCCTCTTCCCTCCCGTGGTGCTTTTCACCGAGAGTACAGACTTGTTGGAAGATGGAATGCCCCTGTTTTCTAAACTCATGGCTACGAACAAACCCATCAAGGTGGTGGCCCTTAAAGACCGAACCGTCAACCCGACCAATCCGGAGGTTGATTGGGAAGATGCATCGCTGAGTTTTAGGCAAGAATTGGCAGCCAATGCACTTGCACACAGAAATATACACACGCTGCAGTGCGCAGCCGATCGACCTGCCGCTTTGTTGCGAGGTATCCGAGCGAGTATAAGTAGCATTGCGCCTTCACTCATGCATATTCTGCTTCCCAATCAAAAAGATGAGGCAGTGATATCTTTCTTAAAAATCAATGCAGCAGCTGCAGGGCGGTATTTCCCATATATCATGTACGATCCACATAAAGGATTGAAATGGGGCAGCAGGTTCGATGTAATGGATAACAGCCAGGCAGGACACGACTGGCCTGTCTACCCCTTCAACTTTCGCAATGCTGACGATAGTGAAGAGGTCATAGATCTCGCCTTTACATATGCAGACTACAAGGCAATGAACAAGTTTAAGGTAGAAGAACTGTTTATTGTACCCGAATCCATGGTCAATGATTATTTGGTTCCTCTACAAGACTACCTAAACCTCAGGCAAAATGAACAGACAGGCAAAGTGCCATTTATTTGGCTGGTAGATGAAGATAACTGCATGCTGCGGGCCGCTGTTCCCTTCATGTGGGTGGCCAGTTGCCAAGAGCGATTAGAATTTTGGAATTTTATACAAGAGATTGGCGGTTTGAACAATTATCATGTCAAAGTGGGCATTGCAAAAGCTCAAGAGAAATGGGAAGCGGCCAAACAAGAAGAACTGGCTCAACTCAAGACTGAATTCGAATTCGAGCTGAGTAAAACGAGCAGAGAATCAGCTGGGATAGCATTGGAAAAACTGGCGTCCATCCTTCTGGACCTGGATCAGATGCCTACCACAATCCATCCGGTACACAGAGAGCGAGCTGTGGCTGATGAAGTACCTGAAGAAATCGATCATCCTGACCAAGAGGCCGAAGAAACAGAAGAGGAAGAACCTCCGTCTGAGGCTTGGATAGAATCATTTCGATGCACTTCATGCAATGATTGCACCGACCGTTTTCCCGCTATTTTCAGTTATAACGAAGACAAACAAGCATTTGTTAAAGACGCTTCGAAAGGCAGTTTTGAACAGATAGTACTTGCAGCAGAGAGCTGTCCAGCATCCTGCATACACCCTGGTGCCCCATTAGACCCAAATGAACCCAATATAGAAGAATTGATCGAACGCGCTGCAACATACAACTGATGGAATATCAAGAAATCCTCATAGCTGTCGGTATACTTACCGGTCTAGGATTGCTGTTTTCTAGCATCTTGGCCTTGGCCTTTAAGAAACTCAAAGTCTATGAGGACCCTCGCATTGAGGCGGTAGAAGAAATGCTGCCTGCTGCCAATTGTGGTGCCTGTGGTATGCCGGGTTGCCGGGCCTTTGCAGAGCAAGTGGTGAATGGGACAATGAACCCAGGCAAATGCACGGTAAGTTCGGCAAGTGGCATTGCCCGTATTGCAGATTTCTTAGGGGTGGAAGCCACTAATGAGGAAAAGCGCGTGGCACGGGTGCTTTGCGCCGGAGGGTTACAAGAAGCACATAACAGAGCGGCCTATGCCGGAGGACTCAGTAGCTGCAGAGGAGAAGCCGTAGTGGCCGGTGGAGCAAAGGACTGCAGTTGGGGCTGCTTAGGGCTCGGCGATTGCGCTGATGTGTGTGATTTCGATGCTATTATCATGAGTGATGATGCTCTTCCCGTGGTTGATCCAGAGAAGTGCACCGCTTGTGGTGATTGCGTAGACATCTGTCCTAAGGGATTGTTTGAATTAATGCCTATCAACCAGCAACTCATTGTGCAGTGCAAGAGTGAATTAGAGGGAGAACTCGCAACAGATCGTTGTTCGGTGGCATGCAACGCCTGTGGTCGATGTGTAGCCGATGCCGCACCTGGCTTGATTGAAATCAAGCAAGGTTACGCTCAGATCAATTACGAACTCTACGAAACCGCCACAGCACAGGCCATCGAAAGATGCCCAACCTCAGCCATTGTGTGGCTTGACAACTACAAGCAATTCCGTGAAGCGGAACAAATTGAATTGCCACTTGGAAGAATAGAAAGGGGATTGTACGACGATAAGACATATTACCAATAATTAGGATATGAGTGATCGAGCTAAGAAACGGACAGCGCAATTTATCAAGTCAGCAGGAAGCTATGCAGAGGCAATCACCATTCCTATACCATTTGCGGGACAGTATAAGAATGTATTTGGCAGAAAACTAGATATCAGCTCCAATACAGGACTTTCACTGCTCTTGGGAAAAGCGGTTTCGGGATTGCGATGTGCAGCCATGCTGAGCAGTCAACAGCTGAAGTCGGAGCTGGGGCTCTTGGCTAACTTCAGTCGCTTGCATGTGCCCCTTACCCTGCTTGTGCCAGAAGGAGGTCATATGTATCTTCCTCAACTCATACAGGCGGGTTGTATTGTCTTCAATGCATATTCATCGCAAGAACAGGGGGATCTGTTGACAGCTGCACAAGTAATCTCAGAAAAATGCCTTTGCCCCGTGGTCATCTTAGCGGACCAAGCTGTTGAGGAAGAAGAGGCAGAACCTCTGGCATCCAAAGATCTGCTTCAGTGGTTTGGCAATCCCGATGATCGGGTTGCGAGCCCTACAAATGCCCAAGAAATGGTGCTAGGCTTTGAGCGCCGACGAATACCTGTTTGGCTCCATATGGATCAAGCGAGTTTGGTGGGAGCGCAAAAGGAGCCCTCAATCATGGCCTTGGAAAAGGCCGCACAATTCTGCTATGATCAACAGCATTACCATGCCATTATAGCTGCAACACTTCGCGATTTTGAGGAACTCAGTGGAAGGTCACTGTCGAGCTACCAACAGATTGGCCATGAGAAAGCCAAATATCTCATCATTAGTACGGGGTTGGAATCTCAACTCGTAGAGGACACTTCATTTGCAAAGATCCTGAAAAAGAAAAAGACGAAATTAATTGGTTTAAGACAGCTATTTCCCATCCCCCAATTTACAGCGGTGCAAGAGCGATCCCTTGAACAAATCGCTGTGCTTGAAAGCATAGCTGACT
>JAHEKB010000290.1 GCA_024638525.1 Bacteroidota bacterium | reverse complement strand
GAAGTAGCCCGCAACATTGGTTTGAACAAAAGCCTGATTAAAAGGGCAAAGGCCATGACCGATACCCGCCAATATGATCTGGATCATCTTTTGGCCGAAGTGCAGCAGCAAAAAGAAAAGTTAGCTAGCCAGTTGAGTGCGCTGGATCAAAGCAAGCAGCAGTCCGAGCAATTCAAACAAGGTTATGAAGCACTAAAGCTAGAGTTGGAGCAAAAGAAAGAAGTCATCTTGAGCAGGGCCAAAAAAGAAGCAGAGAGCTTAATAGCTCAAGCCAATAAAGAAATAGAAACCACCATTCGAAAAATCGTAGAAAGCAAGGCAGATAAGAAGACCACCCAACAGCAAAGAAAAAAGCTAAACAAACAACGCAAGGGCTTAAAGACCAAGGATTTGCAGGTAGAAGAAGTGTTTCAATTGGGTGATCAGGTGCGCATGAACAATACGGGAACGGTTGGCATCGTGGTAGGCTTGGGTAAAAAAGATGCCGAGTTGGAAGTGAATTCCATAAAAACGAAAACCAAACTGAGCAATCTCAGTTTAGTAGAGCGCAATCCTAAAAGCCCGAAACCAAAACAGAAGCCTCAAAAGAGCAGCGGCAAAAGCCTGGTGCTCGACTCTGTTGCACAGGTCTTAGATGTTAGGGGTATGCGCACTCACGAAGCCATTGCTGAGGTAGATCAGTGGTTAGACAAGGCCATGATCCAAGGCTTAGCTAGCTTGCGTCTCATTCATGGCAAAGGATATGGTATTCTTAGACAGGAACTCAAGAAACACTTATTGGGCTATGAACAAGTAGATTCTGTAGAACATGAAACCGATAGGTCTGGAGGGCAGGGAGTTAGCATTATTAAGTTAAAATAAATGCAGATTATCCCGCTGATTGTCATGCTTTTTCTGATTCAGCTGTTTCCATACGTCAGACGGTTTTTACCTCAAAGAGACGAGGATTGGTTGTTCCAACCCACCAGCAAACACCAGAACCTTTTAAAGCTTTGTCAAAACATCTTGGAGAGGCAAAATCCCTACTATAGGCAGTTGAGCAAAAAGGGCAAAAGGCGCTTCATTAAGCGTTTAATGTACCTTATTCTGAATAAAACCCTGGTCGGTTATCACAATTTTGAACTAAAATTGCAAGAGGCTATTCTCATTTTATCGGCCCAGGTGCAGCTCACTTTTGGCATGCAAAAATTCTCTTTGCCACACTTTAAGAAAATTGCAGTTTATCCAGATATTTTTTATTCCAATTACCTAAAAGCAGATGTTAAGGGTTTAACCAGTGGTTTGGGCTATATAAACATTAGTTGGAAACACAGTAAAGAAGGCTATGAAGATTATACCGACAATAGAAACCTCTTGCTTCACGAATTTGCTCATGCATTATTGGTACAACTGGCCAGAAAATCGAACAACGACTACAAAATTGAAAGGGCTTTTGCTAAGTATGGCCAAAAAGCACTAACTATATTTGAACAATTGAAAGCAAGGGAGAAGGGTCATCCCTACTTAAGAGCCTATGGAATGAAGAACAAGCATGAGTTTTTTGCGGTTTGCGTGGAGCATTTTTTCGAAAGCCCTTTGCAGTTTCAGCACGAACTGCCTCAGTTGTATGCACACTACTCCAAGCTTTTAGGTCAGGATCCCAGCAGTATTACAACCGATTATAGCTATCATGATTAATCCATTTAAACCCGGAGACGAACAGAGCTACAACAAAAAAGTGAATGCCAATGAGTTGGCACATTTTGAAAGCGGTGAAGTGCACGATTTCTATGCCACTTTTGCTCTGGCAAAAGACGCTGAATGGGTCTGTAGGCTTTTTGTTCTCCAGATGAAAGAAGATGATGAAGAGGGCATAGGTACTTATGTGAACATAGAACACCACGCCCCGGCATTAGAAGGAGAAGAGGTGCAGTTTACTGCTACGCTTACCGAAGTACACGAGAACAATGTCTATTGTACCTTTGAAGCCAAAGTAGGTCAACGCCTGGTAGCCAGTGGCTCAACGGGCCAGAAAGTGCTTAAAAAGAGCAAGTTGGCTAAAATCAAGGAAAGGCTCAATGGCTAAAAAGAAGGCATCATCAACCATTGCTAGGAACAAGAAGGCGAGTTTTGACTATGCCTTAGAAGACCGTTTTACGGCGGGCTTGGTGCTTAGCGGCCCAGAAATCAAATCCATAAGGGCCGGAAATGTGCGCATTAGCGAGGCCTATTGCTATTTTGACGAGGGCGTGCTAAAGATTAAGGGACTGTATATTGGAGAGTTCAAAAACGCTGGATATGCCGAACAGGATCCCCACAGGGTTAAACTCTTGCTGCTCAACCGCAATGAGTTAAAAAAGATTGAATCTAAAATCAATGAGAAAG
>JAHEKB010000072.1 GCA_024638525.1 Bacteroidota bacterium | reverse complement strand
CAACAAACTCGCTCATCACCTTAAAGATGTTCCAGCTATCAGAGCTTTTAATCTCTGGCCACTGCTTGTTCTTAAAGGCTTTCTTTATTCTATCTTGATCTTTGGGTGTCATCGTACTTTCTTCTTAAACTGCTTAAATAAAGGCCGGCAAAAGTAATCAAACCATTGATGATGATCAGTTCAAATCCGGCTTTATAGCCCTCTATCCAAAGGGGCATTTGGCTGTAGTAGGTCCATGTTAGACCTATAGATACCAAACTGATGAAGACTACTTGTTTATCTACGATTTTTCTATTGGTCAATATGCCGAAGGCAAAGAGTCCAAGCAATGGTCCATAGGTGAATCCGGCTGCCTTGAACAATTGATCAATCACGGCGCCATTATTTATACTATTGAACCATAGAATCACTAAAAATATTATCACAGCGAAGCCGATGTGCACTCCTCTTCTTGTCATAATATGCGTCTCCTTATTTCTCTCATATCCTAAAAAGTCGACGCAGAAACTCGTTGTCAGCGCAGTAAGTGCACTGTCTGCACTGGAGTATGCCGCAGCTACCAAACCGAGTATAAAAAAGAAGGATATTAGTGGACTGCCGTATTTCAAAGCGATAGTTTGGAACAGCTGATCTGATTTTGTTACCCCTTCAATGCCTGCAAACTCTACATATTGAAAAAGCAAAGCTCCTAAGCTCAGAAACACTATGTTCACTATAATAAAGAGAATCATTTGGATATAAATGTTCTTTTGGGCGCTTTTAATATTGGAAATACTTAGGTTCTTCTGCATCATGTCTTGGTCGAGACCAGTCATAACAAGAGCAATAAATGCACCGCCCATAAATCGTTTCCAAAAGACATTATCGCCTTTCAAGCCCCAGTGAAAGATCTGTGTATTGGGGTCATCAACTAGATTTTGCACCGCTTGACCTAAACTTAGATCCATTTGGGCTATGATAAAGGCAATGGTCATAATCACTGCCGCTATCAAAAAGAAGGTTTGTAAAACGTCCGTATAGACCACGGTTTTTATTCCGCTTTTAGTTGTATAGGTGAAGATCAATAAAATGGTAATTCCAACAGAGGCCCAATAGGGAAGCCCAAATGGTTCAAAAACAGCCATATGTAAGACTCCAGCAACCAAAAACAGCCTAAAAGATGCACCAACAATCCTAGACAAGATGAAGTAAGCTGCTCCGGTCTTATAACTCACCACACCAAAACGCTGATGCAAATAGGTGTATATAGAAGTGAGTTGCAATTTGTAGTAAAGAGGAAGCAATACCGTGGCGATGACTAAATAACCCAACATATAGCCAAATACGGTCTGCATATAACCAAAGTGGGTTGCCCCAACCCATCCAGGAACCGAAAGAAATGTCACTCCAGATAAGGATGCGCCAATCATTCCAAAGGCAACAAGAAACCACGGGGATTTGCGATTACCGGTATAGAACGAATTTGCGTCTGAACGACGAGAAGTTAACCAGGATATTAAAATGAGCAGGGTAAAGTACCCAATGAGAATCGCTAAGGTGATTTCGGGACTCATTATTCAGAGACTTGAAGTTTTTGCCCGATCTGTATACTTACAGAATCAAGACCGTTCCAAGCCTTAAGCTGATCTGCGCTGATGCCGTAGCGCCTACAGAGTGCATATACTGTATCTCCTTTGACCACCTGATGATATACGGGTCCACTTACAGATATTTCTTCAACCAATTCATTGAGCTCCTCTTCGCTTTTAATTTCTTCAACCGGAATCTGCTCTGGAATCTTGACGTTTTTTTCAATTTCAAGATCCCCTTCGTGTTCTGCATATGCTTCCACACTGAGGTAAATTCTCTGCCCAATTTGTAGAGCTGCAGGATTCATGGCGGGATTCCAGGCCATGAGGTCCTCTTCAAATACCCGGTATTTTTCTGCAATACGATAGATGTTATCGCCTTTGGCCACTGTATGATAATCGGGCTTCTCAATACTAATTACATTTTTTGGTCCGGCATCGCCCAACTCTGAGCTGTCAATGGTCTGCATACTGTGCGGGTTTACAAAATCTTCTTCGGGTTCTTCCCATGCCGGCTTAGGAACGGCAAGTTCAACAGAGCTGTCCTTGGGAATCTTTTTCCGCATATTCAATTTTTGTCCTTCAGCCGCTTGTGTTCCGTACTCCATCCGGTTTTTCTTATAAAGCTGCTTTAATTTAATCCCATATTGTTGGGAGATCGTATGCATGGTCTCGCCTGGAGCAACCACATGACTTTCAGCTGAACCTCGACGTCTCTTTGGCTTTAGATAAACCAAATCACCGCTTTGGATCTCAGCATCTTTAGGTAAATCATTCCATTTACGTATATGCCTGTCTTTTAAATCGTTAGCATTTGCTATGGTGCTTACAGTCATAGCTGGAGTCGCGACCAAAACGGGAACATTATTGATGGTATTATTTGCAATTGTAGCTGTGGAGTTGCGTGGTATGGGCGCCTTGTCGTATTGATCCAATTGATACCTTTCAATCAAATTGATTAGTATAGTATGGTATTTCGGATTGGTAGCATAGCCCGCTTTTCTCAAGCCTCTACTCCAACCTTTATAATCTGTGATATGTAACTCAAAAAGGGGGTGATATCGCCAATTTGTCCGTAAAAATTCAGAATGGTCCCTATAAGAATCCAATACGGATCCATAGGCCCTAAAACACTCATCTGGGGCATCGTCATCTGCGTAGATCACATCGCCTTCCCAACCGCCTTTGCACTTGATACCGAAATGATTGTTTGCATATTTTGCCAAACGGCTATTGCCGCTGCTAGACTCCAATATGCCTTGAGCCAAAGTGATGCTTGCAGGCACTCCACTTCTGTGCATCTCAATCACCGCCATATCTTTATATCGCTCAATATATTCTTGAGGACTTTGTTTTTGAGCATATACAGAGACCCAGAGAATGAACGTTAGTATGAAAGATGTTTGTCGCATATTTTGAGTAAAGTCAAAAGTAGATAGTGCCTATTGCCCCTTGTTTTGGATTTATGCACTTATCTACAGCCTATGTCATGTTTTGTCTTAATTTACGTTTAATTTGAAAGCTTATTACGTCTAAATGAAAGGATTACGAGTTCTATCAACGATTTTCTTCGCTTTTTTCGTCTTTTGGGCCCTTGCCCAACCGACTGTAGAACCGGCTACTTGGTCTGAGAGATTTTCTAAGAAACAGGTGGTGGTTGATGAAGTGATCGAGATCATATTCAGCGCTCCTCTGAAAGAGGGCAATCACATTTATTCCAATGTATTTGACTATGAGGATTGTGGGCCACAAAAGACCAGAATTGCTTATAATGTCAAGGACATGGAGATACTGGGCCCCCCAAAGGCCATCAATCCGAGATTCTATGTTGATGAGATTTGGGAAATGGTCTGTGGAGAAGGTAAAGTGTCAGATTTTGAAGGAATTGCAGAGTTTAGGCAGCGCATCAAGATCACCGGTCCAAACCCTCAAGTCAGTGGTAAAATAGATTATCAGATCTGCAATGATCAAGGGTGTTTGTCTTATGATCATGAATTTGACATGAGCGATTTGGTGGTGATTGAAGAAATAGCCAGTCCAGACCCTGTGATTCAATCTCCTGATATAGCTGTTCCGGATTCTGAAGGGGATTCGCCTGAAGATGTTGAAGGGGACCCGAACAAAGATTCCACACAAGAAATAGCGGTTGAAGAAGAAAGCATTGATCAACCCAAAGACGAAAATGATGTCAAAGGAAAGTCGTTGTGGGCCTTATTCCTTTTAGGGCTTGGAGGAGGACTTCTGGCGCTATTTACCCCTTGCGTATTTCCAATGATTCCGATGACCGTCGCCTTTTTTACCAAAGAAAAGGACAAGGCCAAAGGAAGGCGAATGGCTATCTTTTATGGTTTGTCCATTGTCGGAATCTATATCATTCTCGGTTTGATACTGGCGATGTTTTTCGGTGCGACATTCGCATATACTCTCAGTACTCACTGGTTACCAAACATATTGTTCTTCCTGATCTTCTTAATTTTTGCGGTCTCTTTCCTTGGGATGTTTGAAATCACGCTACCCAGCAGTTTTGTAAACAAAATGGATGCCCAAGGCGATAGAGGTGGCTATGTTGGGGTATTCTTTATAGCATTTACGTTGGTCTTGGTTTCCTTCTCATGTACTGCTCCGATCGTTGGTTCGGTTTCTATATTGGCAAGTTCAGGTGAGATAATGAAGCCCTTGGCAGCCATGCTTGGATTTTCCTTGATGTTTGCCATACCGTTTACCTTATTTGCTATTTTCCCTCAATGGCTGAACAGCTTGCCACAAAGCGGAGGATGGCTTAATTCTGTAAAAGTATTTTTGGGTTTTGCGGAGCTGGCGTTGGCATTCAAGTTCTTATCGCAAGCCGACTTGGTTTATCACTGGGGAATTTTGGATAGGGATGTTTTCTTGAGTATCTGGATTATTCTCGCTCTTCTTTTGGGAGCGTATTTCCTTGGTAAGATCAAATTTCCGCATGATAGCGATATGGATAGGATTCCCGTGCCTCGCTTTTTAATAGCCGTGGCCGCATTCAGTTTTGGTGTGTATTTGATTCCAGGTTTGTGGGGTGCGCCATTGAAACCGCTTTCTGGTATTTTACCCCCATTGACTACACAAGACTATAAGATAATTGAAGGAGGAACGGTGTCCTATGGAGATGAATCAAATGAGGACCGGAGATATTCTGATATTCTTGAAATTCCACACGGCCTAAAAGGCTATTTCATATATGAAGATGCACTTAAAGCATCAGAGGAACAGAACAAACCTGTATTTGTTGATTTTACAGGGCACAGCTGTGCAAATTGTAGAAAAATGGAGGAGTACGTTTGGATTAAGCCTGAAGTGTTAAAGCGCCTTAAAAAGGACTTTGTTATTGCTAGTCTGTATGTCGATGAAAGAACGGAATTGCCAGAAAGTGAGTGGTATGAGAACAAGGATGGCGATCGCATCAAGACCTTGGGCGAACGCAATGCAGACTTGCAGATAAATACCTTTAACTCTAACGGACAACCCTATTATTATATCGTAAATAGTAAGGGAGAAATTCTGAATATCGGAGGTGGATATGATCCCGATGAGACTAAATTCATCGACTTTTTAGACAAGGGAAAATTGAAATTTGAGGGTTCATGAGTGTCAAGTCACATTTTGAAGAAGCTCAAACCGTTCTGTCTGCCTTCTTGGCAAACGAAGAGAACTTTGTGAGAATTGAGAATGCTGCTGAGATAATGGTACAGGCCCTCAAATCTGATGCTAAGATTATTTCTTGTGGTAATGGTGGCAGCTTATGCGATGCCATGCATTTTGCCGAAGAACTCACGGGTAGATACAGAGGGGATAGACCTTCCATTGGAGCCATTGCAATTTCTGACCCTTCACATATGGCCTGTGTCGGAAATGACTACGGTTATGAATTTGTATTCTCCAGATATATTGAAGGAGTTGGACGCAAAGGAGATGTATTGTTGGCGATAAGCACTTCAGGCAATAGCGCAAATGTGTTAAAAGCCATAGAATCTGCCAAAGCTAAAGGAATGAAGGTAGTTGGATTAACTGGCAAAGATGGTGGTAAAATGGCACCGATGTGCGATGTGGAGATCAGAGCACCACATTCCACATATGCCGACCGCGCTCAAGAGATTCACATTAAAGTGATTCATTCCTTAATCGACTACATTGAACGCAAGCTGTAGGTAATAACTTCATTTCTATGCTTCAATCTTCTTAGTTTTGTCTCAAACTACTATGATTTTAAAAATCGCTATTGTAGAGGACAATGCCATGTATGCCAAAATCTTGGAACATGCGTTACAAGAGGACGGATACGAAACGGGAACCTTTGGTTCAACCCACGAGTTCTTAGATTCAGGAATAGATCAATGGGACATCATTAGTCTGGATCACAGCTTACCTGATCAAAGTGGGATGGAGGTGCTGCAGGACATCCAGAGTGCTTATCCAGACAAACCCGTCATTTATCTTTCTGGTCAGGAGGATGTTGAAGTAGTCGTGGAGGCTTATGACAAAGGTGCTTATCGTTACATTATAAAGAATGAGCTTGCAGTTCCGCGATTAAAAAAGGCCATTGAGAATGCAGCGAAGTCCATCGAACTACGCCGAGAAGTCGAGATTCTTCGGCAGAATATTTCGGACAGGAGCAGGTATGATAAATTGGTTGGGGAGAGCTCAGCATTGCTAAACGTGCTTAAACTAATTCAAAGGGTAGAGGCAACGGACACTCAAGTATTAATTACCGGTGACAGTGGAACGGGTAAAGAATTGGTAGCTATGGCTATTCACCAAAATTCACCGAGAAAGAAGAAACCATTTGTAGCCGTTAACATGGCAGCCATTCCAGATCACCTCTTAGAAGATGAATTGTTTGGTCATGAGAAAGGGGCTTTTACTGGAGCTACAGCTAGAAGGCGAGGTAGGTTCGAAGAAGCACAAAGTGGAACAATATTTCTTGACGAAATCGGTGAGATGGAATTAAAGCTACAGGCTAAATTGCTACGAGTACTTCAAGAAAAAAAGATGTCTAGGTTGGGAAGCAATAAGGAGATCAAATTGGATGTTCGTATTCTGGCGGCCACCAATAGAAATTTAGGAGAATTAGTCAGAGATGGAGGATTTAGAGAAGATCTGTATTACAGAATACAAGGTTTCTTGATTCACATGCCCAAGCTGAAAGATCGCGGAGACGATGTTTTGTTGTTGGCAAATCACTTCTTAAAAGAATCAGCCAAGAAACACGGAGCTGGAGAGTTGATACTTGATGAAAGTGCTGTAATGGCTTTACAAAATCACAACTGGCCCGGAAATGTAAGGGAATTGATGGCATTAATAGACAGAGCAGTTCTGATGCGAGAAGGCAATACAATCCGCTCGTCTGACTTGATCTTTTCTTCAGTCATTTGATGCTGTAAATCAATCAAACAGTGGTTAGTGTTAGATAGTTAGGTTTATGCACTAATAAGTAGTAGTTCGTAAAATCAATGTCTTCCGTATAGTCTAATGCTTGCCCTTCTTCTTGAACGATTTTTTGTGTCGTACCAAAAATCTACAGAGCGAATTAGCCTTTTGTTGCCCTTTAGATCAATAAGCCGTGAATCCCTTCCCCTTCTAAAATTATAAGCAATCGGAATTCGTTCGGATTGACCATTGGCGTAGTTTACTTTCATCTTATGCATATTCAGGTTGCCACTTACATCTACCTTCAATGCGGTAAAAGCTCCGTCTTTTGCAGTGACCATGATCTTATCATGGTCTAGCCCGTAATTCACCGTTCTAGTGCCTAGCTTGTGCCAACTGGCCGTGCTAAAAGCAGATAGAACGATGAAGAAGATTAGGCTAATCATGGTTTTAGTTTGAATTTTCATATAAGTATTTACCCTTTAGTCTGCTCAAGTTCAAAGAGGTTGCATCTGGGTCAAAAAAAATGGATCACATATCTGATAGAGTCATGGATCCCGCTATTAAAATGGAGTAGGGGTAATTAACTATTGTATGCTGTTGGGCCGTATTGTAAGAGAATGTAATTGTGGGATCGTGTGAACAACGGATACAATAAATGTTCAGCCGTTGAACAACTTACGTTTTCAAAATATACTCGAGTGAGCTATCTTGCTCTTGGGGAGGAGGGTGCTAGTCCCCCGCTATTCTAATGATGATGATCCTCGAAATATGAATGCTCAAATCGATGCACAGCATTGTTGAGTTTTGCCACCACTTCCAACTGAGTGCTTTGCTTCGCCTTCATCGCGAAAACCGAGATTCTATGCAAACTACTCAGTTGTTCTATATAAGCGTCATATCCATCTTCACCTTCATTCTTTAATTTAACTCTTTGGTGCATGAAGTATTGAGCGACAATTTCCTGGATCTTATTGGCATGTTCTTCTTTATTGTTTACCCATCTCACCAATTGATTGTAGTCCGGTTGCTCTTGAGCTGATAGCTCATTGATCATCTTCATGGATTTTTCAATGGTGGTTATGTGCTCTTTAATCATCTTAACACGCAATTGATCTTCATAGATGCCGCAAGGAATCTCACAGTGCGCGAAAGTGGGGGTGCTTTTTAAACTGAATATTGGAATTAGAATGCTTAATAGAATTAATTGTTTCATGATCTTGAATTAAGACAACGAAGATAAGCAAGCATTAGTTTGTCCAGATTACAATGCAAACTGTAGGTATTTGATTTTCTTTCCTTCAGATAGCCACATCTTTTCGTAAAAGGTTTGTATGCTCGTCAAATATTCAGGCGCATCATTCCATTGGTATATATCCTCCGAATCGAGATGTATTATTAGGCCTTCATTCGCGATGGTTTCCTTGGTGAATGCATAGAACCGACTCGAGTCGGTTTTTAGATTTAACAAACTGCCCTCTTTTGAAATATTTCTATACTTCTGTAAGAATTTGTCGTTGGTCAGTCTTTTGCGTTCTTTGGCGTGTTGGGGGTCGGGGAAGGTTATCCAGAATTCACTGATCTCATCTTTGGCAAAGAACTCTTCAATATTGCCTATCATCAAGCGATGAAAAGCAACGTTGTTTAGGCCGTGGTCTAAGGCGTATCTAGCACCTTTCCAAATTCTGTTTCCCTTGACATCAATACCTATGAAGTTTTTATCTGGAAATCGCTCAGCTAATCCCACCGTGTATTCACCTTTTCCGCAAGCGAGTTCGAGGACGATTGGATGGTTGTTCTTAAAATAGGAGGACGACCATTGCCCTTTCATGCTGCGGTCATACTCAAAGCAATTTTCAAAGGCACTGACCTCTGCAAACTTTTCCAATTTCCCCTTTTTGCTCATGCTCGGCAAATGTAATTCTCACAATGAATTTCTTTTCAGCTTTCCAGTGCTTGTATAATGAAAATCGGGGTGATATTCAATCCGCTTAGGGTGATGATGAACTGGTAATTCTCTCTTGAGTACTTCCAAAACAAAGGCTTCATTTTTAATGGGTTCTCCTTTGATTAGCAATACTGCACTTTCTCCCAGTTCCTCATGTGGTCTTTTGGTCATGTAGAACTCCCGATTAATGCCCATTGCCTCAAGTATCTTTTCTATTTGAGGTTCAATTTGCTCCGGATGTATCTTAATACCTCCAGAATTAATCAAATAGTC
>JAHEKB010000071.1 GCA_024638525.1 Bacteroidota bacterium | reverse complement strand
AGCATAGTTCAGCTAGATGTCACCGTTAATTCTAGTAGCATAGAGCAACAGGCAGGCTATATCTGCGATTCTGTTCTCGCACCTTCGGGCAATATGTGGTATTACCTTCCTGGGGTTTATTTAGATACCTTGGCAGGACAGCTTGGCTGCGATAGTATCATAGAAATGAGCCTGAGTTTGGCGGTGACCACGGCAGACTTAAATGCTGATGTGTGCAATAACTTTGTTTCTCCTTCTGGCAAAACTTGGACAAATACGGGCAACTATATGGATACCCTCAACAATCATCTGAATTGTGACAGCATTATCAGTATAGACCTGATTGTCAGAAAATCAAGCGAGTCAAGCACGCAGATTAAAGCATGTGATTCCCTTAGATCAGTATCCGGCAAATTCCTATACACTGCAGATGGCACCTACGTTGACACCCTTGTCAATAAAGCAGGATGTGACAGCTTTGTCACTATGGAAGTGGATATCACTGTGGCTGAGGCTAATATTTTTCTTGTAGATGATTATACTCTTCTCTCGGATAGTGCAGATGCCTATCAATGGTTGAATTGTGACAGCACGTATAAAGCCATAGAAGGCCAGAACGACTTCATCTTCCAGTACCCACACAGGGGTTCATTTGCCGTGGAAATTACTGAGAATGGATGCTTAGACACGTCAAATTGTTTAACTATTGCAGGTTTGGGCTTAGAAGAGCTTAATACACCAAAAACATATCTCTATCCAAATCCGAGCAGTGGGCAGTTTAAAATCCAGAGGGAAAGCAAAGCGTCCTTTGACCTTCAAATTATGAATGTATTTGGCCAGACGGTCTTGAAATTGGATAAAGTCAATTCCAATGAAACCATCGACATTGGTTCACTACCCTCGGGTTTGTATATTATCGTGCTAGATAATGGGGTGAGCCCTCGTTTAATTCTGAATAAGACTTAAAAGCTGATTTACCATCCCGGCATCTGACCGTGAAAGCTCCAGTGTTTGGCTCTTCTTTTTCGCGTAATCCAAACCATAGAAAGGCCAGCGGATAGAAAAGGTAACCCTATCCCATAATTCTCATCTGCCTTTTGCCAACCGTTTTTCAAATTCCGCTGAACCCCAAACAAGACTAAGTTCATTCCCATACTGATGGAAGCAGATCCGATTTGAAGCATTAAAGCATTACGCACCCCAATACGTTCCACATTGGTTAAAGGCACCACTTTGTGCTTTACCTTGATAAGGTCTTCTGTAAGCACCAGCATTATTCCTCTGATTCTTTCACCCTTGAATGTCTTAACTGAAACAAAGGCTCCTTCTGAAATCACCACTTCTTTGGCTTTTTCCCTATGCTTGATGATCAAGAACTTGTCTGATTGGGCAAATAGATTAAGTGGCAGTAAGAGGAATATAAGCATTCGACAGATCATGCTAGTATTACGGATACGCCAAGCCACGAGTTACATCTGAAAGCTAATGGAATGTAAGTTCAGCTACATCTGAACGTCATATCCGTATAAATTTCTTGTCTGAGGCAACCCAAAGCCTTGATTCTGCATATATTCAACAGCAGGCATCCCCTATGACCGAGGTCCAGTTAATAAAGGCAGCAAAAAAGAACCAGCGCAAAGCGCAGTCTGTATTATACGATACTTACAAACGCAAGTGGTTCTCCATCTGCCTGCGATACTTAAAGGGATCTACTGACGCAGAGGATGCACTGCAGAATGCGTTGGTGAAGATATTCAGCAACATAAAGACTTTTGACGCCAAACGAGGAAGCTTCAATGCCTGGTCTTCCCGAATAGTGGTAAATGAGTGTCTGATGTTGTTACGCGGCCGTATCCACGGCTTTAAACATGTAGACATCGACAATCAGCAACATTTGGAAGACTTGAGCGAAAGCCCATTGGACCGATTATCTGCCAGGGAACTGACCGCATTGATATCAGCCCTGCCAACGGGCTATCGGGCAGTATTCAATCTTTATGTGCTGGATGGATACAACCACAGAGAAATTGCTGAACAACTTGGCATTACAGAAGGGACCTCAAAGTCACAACTGTTCAAGGCCAGAAGAATGCTAATGGAAAAATTAGAGGTATTGATATAATGAGCTCTGAAGAAACAAATAACAACTTGGATGACTTCTTCCGTTCCAGATTATCGGAACAGGGAGATGAAGCATGGAACCTACCTTCGGACCGGGTGTTTGAAGCTGCCATGGCGCAAATTGACCAGCGCAGAAAAAGAAGGTGGTTCTTCTGGTTAATCCTGCTTGGATTATCCTTGGGAATCGCAGGATTTGTCTATTGGAGTCTGGATACCATTCAAGGGCTCGAGCATGAGGTTAGCCAATTGAAACAAGCTCAAATAGAAATTCCAGAAGATGCTTTGAGCATAGGTGGCGATTCGCCAGTGCAAGAAAGTGCAAGTTCTGCCATGGATGAACAAGGGGCTATTACATCTTCGACCTCAAAACCAATCACGAAGGACATAGTGAGCAATCTGGATATTGAGACTAAGCTTCCGGTTTACAGTCAAACTCCAAGCTCAACTTATATATTGACAACTGAGGCAGATCGAAGCACCACCAGTTTACAAGAGATCACAAATGATATAGAACCCGCTGAAAATGGGCATTTTGCAAATTCAATTGAAGATGATCCACCTCTAAAGACCAAGCTTGTGGATGCGATCCCTTCCCCTGCCCTTTCAGCGAAGCCTGTGAAAGCAAACGATAAAGTTGTCGGTGGTTCGGATTCCAGCTCGAGCAAAAGCCAATCCAGGCTCTATTTGATCGCTGGGAGCAACTGGAGCAGTCTAAGTATGACAGCCAATGACCCTCTACCAGAAAATCTAAAGGAATATGATAATTGGTATTTGGGTTATCAATACGGCTTGGGTTTAAGCCGAGTAAAAGGACATGTGACTTATTTCGCTGAATTAAGTTTGAGCCAAACAGTAAATAGGAGTGTGTTCAAAGACCAGGCGGTCTATTCCAAACAAAATGAATTCATGAATTCAAATGGCGACCCTATCTATGCCACAGATCTGGATTTCGATTCTCCTGTCCTTCCATTCAGTCAGGAAGTGAGCTTTGAAGCCAGTGGAAAGAATCTGAATGAAGGAGACACTATGGACTCTAAGATGTCCATTGAAAATACCTTTCACCTGATCAGTCTGGATGTGGGACTTCAATACTCTATATGGTCTAAGGGAAAATCAAGGATTTCTGCTCTGGCAAGCGCTGGCTTGAATGTAATCTCAGAACTAGAACAGGATGTACACTTAGACCTTTATAGAAGCGAATCCCTCATTGGGCAAGAACGTTCAGACCTCAATACAACCTCCTTGTATAATCGTTGGGTTCCATCCGTTCAATTGGGTCTGTCTTATCAATATCAATTTAAGGACTTTGAGCTTTCATTCAGAACCACTTATGGTTCTTCCTTGCGCTCAATAAGAGAAGTAGACCCCAACACTCAAGTGAAGACTCAAATGCAGCTTATCCGCACCAATTTGGCACTTGCTTACCGCCTCTAATTCATAGAAATCTCCTCTTTCTGTCATGGGGCAACCCTCGCCATGGGTCTTGCATATTCACAGTATTAAACCGAATAGTATTATGAATATCAAATCAACATGGATGGGTCTAATTGTATTGGGCCTCTTATTTTCTTTTTCAGCGTGTAAGGATGATGAAGAGCCGGAGCCCGGTGACGACATGTCCACACTAGAACTCAATTTCACAGGCCTAGAAGACCTCGGATCAGATGCGGTCTATGAGGGTTGGATCATCGTTAATGGCAACGCAGTGACCACTGGTACCTTCACTGTAAATGACCAAGGCGTGCCTTCCGAAACTTCATTCACTGTGGCCAGTGATGACCTAGCTGCAGCCAGCACCTTTGTGCTTACCGTTGAGCCAAGTCCCGACCCTGATCCTTCTCCAAGCAAGGTGCACATACTAGCAGGAGACTTCAGCGGTGAAAACGCGAGCCTCAGCATTGATCATATGGCCGCCCTTGCCGATGACTACAGTAGTGCTAGTGGCAAGTACATACTGGCTACTCCTACTGACACGGTCAGCAGCAATGAAGAAAGCGGAATCTGGTTTCTGGACAATTCTTCAGGAAGTCCAATGGTCGGTCTGAATCTTCCAACTTTGCCAGAAGGCTGGGCCTATGAAGGATGGGTAGTGATCAATGGTAGTCCGGTAAGCACGGGGACTTTCACAGCTGTTGATATGGCTGATGGAGCAGCTCCTTTCAGTGGTAGCATGGCTGGCCCTCCATTCCCAGGAGAGGACTTTTTGAATAATGCCCCTGCAACTTTGAGCTTCCCTACTGATCTCCGAGGCGGAAAGGCCGTGATCAGCATAGAACCCATACCTGACAATAGCGCAGCACCCTTTGTGTTGAAGCCATTGGCAGTTGACATCCCGGCAAATGCCATGACGCATACAGCATTGGACTTAGCACAAAACTTAATGTTCCCTACTGGCCAGGCCAGCAGGTAATATCACTTAGCTTTGAACAGAGAAAAGGTGTGCCAATGGCATGCCTTTTTTTATTCTACTATCTCACTACCTATGGCACGTAAGCTATCTGATTCTGAAACAAAGATCCTTCTCAAGCGCAATCCGCCCACATCCAGGACCATACTAAAGGTGTCCCCCTCTTCCAATCCTCCAGACCAGCTTCCTCGAACCCAATTAGTCGATTCATCGGCTGGCTTGAATTTGTGCGTATAATCATCAAAGAGAACAATCTCATAAGGATTACCTGAAGCTCCATAGATCCGATAGCTGGCTACTTCTTCTCTGCAAGCAGAAAAAAGTAATAGCGCCAGCAAGAGATAAACTGCCTTCATTTTTCAAATCTAGTCATATTGCTATTGACCATAATGCAGAGAGTAGTTGTAGCATAATCCCTTAGCTTCATTTGCTTAGATTTGTTCAGCTTATTGAATACTTGAACAAATCGCTACTGATATCTATTTTCATCTATTGTTCTGTCGGGATAAGCTACACCCAAGCAGTTACTAAACAGGAAGCCTCTCATGTTCTCGATTATAACCAATCTCAAGTAGATTCACTCTTACACGTTGTCAATGAACTCACCAGCGATGAGCACACCATAAAGGAATCTTTGGATGAATTAGAGCTAGCTTATGATATTTCTCGTGACCTTCAATACGATCTTGGAATCATTAAGTGCTGCAATGGTCTTGGCAACTACTACCTCAGTATATCTGACAATGCGAATTCTACCCTGTATTTCTATCTGATGTTACGAGAAGCAGAGAGTTTTGGAGATGCCGAGTATGTCTCAGAAGCTTACATAGGCATAGGCTTAGTCATGTTCAATATGAGTAAATGGAAAGATGCCATTAACAATTTTGACCAGGCTTTCAAAGCCCTCAATAGGGAAAAGGAAAGTAGGGGAAGAGTAGAACTGATCACTTACTTGAAGGGTCTAAGTCTAATGCATCAGGGAAATTACCAAGATGCCCAAATGCTCATTTTAAGCAGCAAGGAGTACGCAGAAGCAAAGGGTGACAGCATGCGTATCTATGAGACTAGAATCGCATTGAACCGCATTGCAGTAGAAGAAAACGCGGGGCCCAATGTGCTCAATGAATTTGACGTCATTCAATCCTTCTTTGAAAGAAGAAATGAAACTATAGGTATTTGTTACTCTATGCAGGGCAAGGCGCTGGTTTATCTCAAAAGGAAAGAATACCAAATGGCCTATGACTATGCAAGCAAAGCGCTGGAGATTGCCTACACTCTTGATTTGATCTACCCCATCTTAGAGATCCTCACAACACTTATAGAAACTGAAAAACTCAGTGGAAACTTTTCCTCCGCTCTAAGCCATCAGGAGGAACTGAATGACCTTAAGGATTCTACCAATAGCCTAGAAGTGGCCACCCAAATTGCAATGCTGGGAGCATCCCATCAATTTGAAAAGAAAGAGGCCGCTTACGACGCAGAAATTAAAGACAAGGCCAAACAACGCCGGTTTTTTCTCATACTATTTGTCGGGACCCTAATCATTGCTATCATCATCGTATTCATGTTGCGTTTGGTCTTTATTCAAAGGCGCAAATCCGATAAACTTTTGAGAAATATATTGCCCAAAGCGACCATTGAAGAGCTTAATAATCAAGGTCATTCCATACCAAAAGCACATCAGGATGTAACCATAGTCTTTGCTGATGTGGTGAGCTTCACTACTATCGCCAGCACACTCAAGCCTGACATATTGGTGCGAATGTTAGATCGCTACTTCATGCGCTTTGATGCCATCATCCAGTCCTACAATTTAGAGAAGATCAAGACCATTGGAGACGCCTATATGTTCGTTGGAGGCTTAGTGCCCGAAAGCGACAGTGTTGACAGAACGGCGAATGCCTGTCTAGACATGATTGATGCAATCAAGGGATTAAAGAAAGAAATGCTCAAAGAATTCAACATTCACTTTGAGTTCCGTTTCGGGATGCATACCGGCAACGTGGTTTCAGGGGTTGTGGGTGACATAAAATATGCCTTTGATATCTGGGGCGATGCCGTAAATATTGCTTCGAGAATGGAAGAAAACAGTGATGCCATGAAGATAAATATTAGCCACGAGACCAAAAGACTCTTGAAAGACAACTTCAACTGTCTTTCAAGAGGTAGCTTTAAGATCAAGAACCGAGGTGAGATTGAGATGTTCTACCTGGAACGACCCAATTAATTACTTATTCGTTGGACGATGTGCATACTACAGGGCAGAATGAACCAGCGCCTGTTTTCAATACCGCTGATGAAGTTTCAGTGGGATAGAATACTAATCCAATCTGTGGATCTCCGCTTTCTGACTGCTGGTAGTAGAATCTGAACTTAATCAGATCGGAATTACCTCCTGAGGCCATATTGATGAGATTAGCCCGACCGATAACTCCCCCAATGGTAGTATTTGTAGGTAACTCGTTGGCTGGAATCCAATTGGTTGAATACGCATTAATGAGTTGATCAGCCTCCTGAACACTCACGTAATTACCTTTGAGAAGATCATTGATCGCATTTTCCTTGCTAATGCCGTCAACCGATGATGCAGACGAACTAAGAAGAACTGCTCCAAAGCATATTGCCACACCTGTGGCCAATCCTAAAATAAAGTTAGATTTCAGTTTCATATTTGCAATATAGACAATGAACCCAAACTCATTTACCGAAGCTCAAATACTAAATTTTGCTTTTAATTTCTCAGAGTACATCAATTTGCATTCCATTTTTTTATTTTTTGTCTCAATGGCGTTTCAATGAATTGATAACTGATGGCTGATGCTGCAATGAGAACCAGCAAATAGATATAGAATATCTCTGGGCTGCCGTGTTCCAAACCTAAATAGGTCAAAGTTCGTTGAGTCCAGAAATGAATAGGTCTTTGAAGGATATATATACCATAGCTGATCTCTCCTAGAAACACCAATTGCTTGATATTTGAGAGTTTTGTAAACCATCCATTGTTCATGGAAATGAGAACAATGAGTGGCACAAATGTCAATGCAAAAAGTCCATTGTGAAAATTTAGGCCGGTATCATACTTTAACAAGAGCGCGGTAATGATAAACAATGCGAGGATTAAGAGATCTGTATTCCATTTCTTGTCTTTCCAGCGATGTATCATAAACAGCCCGGCCAAGTTCCCAATTAGGAACTCATTGAGATGCATGAAAGGAAAGTAATAGAGGAAATTATGCAAAGCTGTCATCGGTCCCTCATAGTATGAAGAACGCAAGGCCCAGTGAAAGGCAAATTGGCTGATCAGCCAAAACGAAACAATGGGAACAACGAGATTTAGGTAGTTTCTCTTGCTATAAACGCGATTAAACAAAAGTGGGAAAAGAAAATAAAATAGAAATTCCACAACCAGCGACCAAGCCGGAACATTAAAGGATAAGGCTTTCATCGGAATCCAAGACTGCAGCATGAAAACATTCAGCACCATTCCCGAATAGTCGACATCATTCTGAATAAAAGCTTTGAAAACAAAGAGAATTAGTATGGCTAGGAAGTATACTGGATATATCCTAGCAAACCTATTCTGCAGGTATTGAGGCGTATTAATCTTCTCTTTTCGTCCGTAGGCAATGATCATGACAAAACCAGACAGGATGAAGAAATAACTCACTCCAACATTTGCTTGCTCAAATAAATAAGATATGGACTCTTTGTTAAAAGGAGCTAAATCAAGCCCATAGTGAAATACTACTATAGACATAGCTGCTAAAAATCGGGTAAAAGTGAGCTGTTCTATGCGCATATTAGAGCTGCTATGCGCAATCTTAGAACATATTACGGGGATTCGTTCCCCATTGAGCTTAAGAGTGTCTATTCCATTGAATTATTAGCCGCACTTGAGATTGCAAGCTACTCCCTGCCCTACAGTATGCATATCAATGATATTTTCTTAGGTAAGCATGTGATCATAATACCCACAGAAATTCGTATTGTCTTTAGATTTCTTAGATTTGACCTTAGTAGGTAAGGAGTCAATTATTCAACTCTTGAAAAATTCGGATGAGAACAGTCAAAATCACAATATCCATTTTCTTGGCAATTAAATCCTCCCATTGCTTTCAATCGATATAGTAGTAAATAGCATAGATGGCAAGAGCACTTAATCTAATTATCATACTTCTTCTATCAGCATCCAACCTATTAGCACAGAAGAATGTGAACAAGCAAGCCCTTTTATGGGTGCGGTATGACCTTCAATACCAAATGGACCAATGGAAACTTCAGCAGGAAGTTGAACACCGGACTTATATTGCCCCTTGGCGAAAGCATCAATTACTAGTGAGAACAAGCCTTCATAGGAAATTGAACCAGCACATTAGTGCCAATGTGGGATTTACCTATTTTGAACAGTCATTTCCTCAAGAACCAGATACCTCACTTTACTTCTTTTTACAGGAATTGCGTCCACATTTCACCCTCTCTACTAAGAACGAGATTGCACCAAAGCTGATTTTTGACCACCGTTTAATGAACGAGATACGCTTTTTTGAGACGGGAAAGAATCAGTTCCCCTATGGCAACTTCAGAGTGAGATATCAAGCACAATTGACCTATGAACTCAGTAAAAAGTGGAATGTAAAGGTGTTCGATGAGGTCATGTTTAATATTGCCAAAAATGTAGTGTATAATAGCTTTGACCAGAACAGATTAGGAGTGGTACTACAGCACAAATTCAATCCCAATTGGGCTTATGATTTATGCTACTTTAA
>JAHEKB010000289.1 GCA_024638525.1 Bacteroidota bacterium | reverse complement strand
TTTGGCCATTGCCGGAGGTAGAATTTGAATTCAACGATTCTATTTGTGCAGAAGATCCAGCATTTGAAATTACCACGGGAACTCCTGCAGGAGGCGACTACTCAGGAACAGGTGTCATAGACAATTGGTTCTATCCGTCTGTGGATCTCATTGGTAATCACAACATAACTTATACCTATACAGACAGTAACGGTTGTAGCAGTTCTGCTTCAGATACCATGAAGGTAAGAGGATGTGAAGTGCCGCATTGTGCTCAGTCTCAAGGTTATTGGGGTAATTTTAATGGAGTTCCATGTTATTTCGATTCGACGTATTTTGATACTTTGAATCCACCGAACACAGCTGAATTACTTGAGTATTTATTAGACGATGACCTAGTAGTTGGAGATATCAGTAATTGTACTGACAAGGACAGGTCTTTCCGAATCACAGATTCAGACGTAAGCAATCTACTGGCCGTGATGCCAGCGGGAGGGCCATCCAAGCCATTCTTTGGTCATAAGGGTAGTTGTAGTGTTTCTTCAGATCTTACTTCTTACTTCAATGGCTCAGGAAACATAGTACCGAGTATTTCCAGAATGCACAGAAGTGGTAGAATTAAAAACACACTTATAGGTCAAACGATAGCCGTGATGTTGAGTATTCGAAACGACAATTCGCTAGGGGATGTAGAAATAAGTGGAGATATCTTGGTTTCTGTTGCTGGAGCGTGTATTGGCGATTCAATGATGAGTCCCGACACCAGCAAACGTTATTCAAGTATTCCTACTTCGATCCTGGATTACTTTGGAAGCAGCTATACAGTTCAAGATCTGGTAGACTTGGCGAACAATGCATTATCTGGAGCGTATAAACCTTCGGGAGCAGATCCAAGCTATACAGAGATCACCATGGCTCTCGATAAAATCATCGATGCCTTCCACGATTGCAGATTGTTGATAGATCAAACTGAGAATAAGAATAAGTACACCCAACGTTGGTTTGATGAAGATGATGTCGATCCAACTGAGGATGTTGCTTGGTTGAATGAGATGAATATGAAGGTTCATCCAAATCCATTCTCGGGAGAATTGACCTTCAGTATTTATGTTCCAACTGCTGGTGACTACAGATATACCATATATGATATGTTGGGTAAAACGGTATATGACGTCGATGTAGAGCTGAGAGCCGGACTAAATACTTTCGATTTCTCAACCATACCAGCTAAAAAAGTATTCAAGGGTACCAATCTATTAGGTCTACCTGATGGAATGTATTTCATCCTCTTGAATGATGGTGAAAGCACACTGATGCAGAAAGCCATTAAGACAGCTGAAGATTAAGTAAGTACAAATTATTTCTCATAATGAAAGGCAGCCTCTTAGGGGGTTGCCTTTTTTATTCCATGGCATTGCCATGATGAAGGCCTTGCTATCTTTGCCATTAAGTGAGGCGAGCATTTGCTATTTCTACATTAATCCTACTGAGCGTTGTTCAGGCATTTGCCTTCATGCATCGCTTGGAAGGACATACTGAGCACTGTCATCAAGATGAGTTACACCTATGTCCTGAAGAGGATCATGTAAATTGTCATCTGTGTGAGGAATACCTCACAGCAGCAATCACTTCAGATCCGCTTACTGTTAATAGCAATAACTTTCAATTGCTGGAATTCAATGATGAGTTCACAAGATCTGGTAATGCTTCATTTAGTGAATGGACAAGTGGCAGAGCGCCTCCCATGGGTTGAACTTCAATTCAAACCCATTATTCACATCTAATTCAATCGCATGAAACATTTCATAGCCTCACTGATAGGCATTTGTCTAATCAGTGGACTATACGGACAAGTACAATTTAAAGGAGTTGTCTCTGACAGCATCAGCGCAGAACCACTGGCACTTTGCGTAGTGAGTATTGCTCAAGAGTATCAAGTTGCTAATGAAGAAGGGGAGTTTCAATTTAATAATCTCGCTAGGGGTATTTATTTGGTGAAATTTGACTTTTTGGGAAGGATATATTCTCAATCTATTGTCTTGAATTCGGATAGCTTGGTGCGATTTGAATTTGATGTACCCGAAAGCCTACTTCATCAGCTCGTGGTTCACGCTCACGAGCATGATCAAGATGAGATTGCTTCCATAAGATATCTCATTAGCACTTCTGAAATGGAGGCGAATGGGGCGATGAGT
This sequence comes from Bacteroidota bacterium, assembly GCA_024638525.1. Lineage (GTDB taxonomy): Bacteria > Bacteroidota > Bacteroidia > NS11-12g > UBA9320 > JAHEKB01. The sequence continues at coordinate 220 of JAHEKB010000289.1, read as the reverse complement.
ATTTCAGAGGCCTTGCGCGATGTCAATGGAACGAATTCACTCAGAACCGGTTTTGGGGTTTCTAAACCAATCCTCAGTGGAATGCACAGCAACAGAATCTCCTTACTTCAGAGCGGCACTGTTTTGGAGAACCAGCAGTGGGGTCAAGAACACGCTCCCGCATTGGATCCCTTAAACGGCAGCCGTATGGAAGTAATCAGGGGTGCAAGCACTATCTTAT
>JAHEKB010000070.1 GCA_024638525.1 Bacteroidota bacterium | reverse complement strand
TGCGCCATGCGGTAAATTGAAAGTGCAAATACATCATTAGGAGGTGCTCCGGCACCAATCATGCCCTCTAACTGTATCTCACTATTCTGAGCCTTGGAGATCAGGTCTTGCAATGCTGCATTTAGACCCAGCCTATTGAGCACAACAGGATAGAGCAATTTAGACAGGTCTGAAAAGCGTATAACCGCATCTTCCAAATAGCCAGTGGCTTGGTTCAAGAGTTCCATCACTTCATCTTCATCGCTACCCTTTGTAATTTTGTGCTTCACCTGCCCCAAATTCATCTTTATAACCGAGAAACTTGGCCCCAGGTCATCGTGCAAATCCATGCCAATGCGTTTTCGCTCGGCTTCTTGCGAGTTCAGAGTATTGCGTGCTATCTGCTTTTGTTTTTGAAGCTGTTCTTCTTTCAACTTCAGTTCAGCACTGTTCTTCTTGCTTACCGTGCTGATTACCAACCATGCCGCTGAGACCATCATGGCAACGATGAATAAAGTTGATACTAGTATGGCAATATTTATACTCTCCATTTCAATCCAAGGATTATCATGCAATAAGACACAATGTAAATGGTTAGGAGCAACGAAGAGCCAACCAATATAAATTCTGGTAAATCACGAAAAGCAAAACCACCTAAAGAGTGAATGATAAATGAACCTCCTTCTAATAATAAAAATCCAAAGCCAATTAGTATTAATCCAAGAGTCTGATGGGAATTTTTAAATTCCAATTTTGAACTCTTCCAAAGCCACAAAAACATAATAATTGAGACCAATAGCTCTCTCACTAAAGATAAATTGCTAGATTGAACCGTATTTAAATACCCATATTCAGAATTATAGACCTGGTCTGCTGTTATTATTCCCAGACTCATGTTGGATGTAAAACCCAAATAGGTCAAGATTCCTATGATTAATGTCGAGCCAATTGCCCAAGCCAAGTTGAGACCTAATGAGTGACTCGCCAAACCTATTAGAAAGATAAAAAGCACGCCGTAGATTGCATACAATTCTAAATTGTGGCCAATCACCGTATAGTCTAGCGCGTCAATTAAGAAGCCTAGCAATCCGGTTAGACTAATATAAAAACTAACCTTATCTCCATTTTTATAGTATGCGTATAATCCTAATGATAAAACCAATACATACGCAACAATTCTTATGATAAGGTAGAACTCCTTCACACCTTTAACTGTTTAGCGGATTTGGAGAGGAGTTTAATGGTGGGTCCTTCAACTCTCTTTCTGCCAAAGATCCCTGATACAAATCATCCTGATCAGCTTTGGCTCCACATAATACCAGAGCAGGAACGCCATTTTCTATGGCATAATAAAACTTTAGGCCTACACATTCCGGCTGGTTCAATATGGCCTCTATGGCTGCCTTTCCGAAGAAGCCACCGATCTTGGCTCCTGGGTTTGCATCTCTGTAAGCTTTGGTCAGTGCTGCGGCTTCCGCAAGACTGATGCTGTGATCTTGATTGGGATTAAATGACATATGAAGCAAATCTCCACTTAGTTCGTGAGAAAGCAAATATCAAAAAGGTGGTTTTTGAATATCAAAAAGGATATTGTCTATTATTCCATAATCAATAGTATATCAATGAATTACAAGCTCGCTTATTGAGTTATAGCCAAAACACCAATAGATTGAGCTTTTTTAGAACCCATAAATGGTGATAGACAGACATTAAAAAAGAGGTAGAAGATTGTCTAACTATCTGATAAGCTTGGATGCAGTCAGATCTCTAATCTCACAGATTTGGAGAAAGCCATTTTCTCATTACCTCCAGCTCAATATCCTTCCTTTGTGCATATTCTTTCAATTGGTCCTCGCCAATTCTCCCTACTGCAAAGTATTTGGATTCTGGATGCGAGAAATAGTAACCACTGACAGAAGAAGCGGGATACATGGCATAACTCTCTGTGAGTTCTGCACCTATACTTTCCCTAACTTTTAGCAAATCCCAAATTTTTGCTTTTTCAGTATGATCTGGACAGGCGGGGTAACCCGGAGCAGGTCTTATGCCTTGATATTCTTCTTTGATCAGTCTTTCATTATTAAGGCTTTCTTCAGCTGCATATCCCCAATATTTTGTCCTGACTTCTTTGTGCAGGTATTCTGCCAGCGCTTCGGCCAGTCGATCGGCCAAGGCCTTGATCATAATGGAGGAATAATCGTCATGGTCCTTTTCAAATGCATTGACCATAGTCTCTATTCCCAAACCTGTAGTAACTGCAAAAAACCCAATGTGGTCTTTGACTCCACTTTCTTTAGGTGCAATCAGATCCGCAAGAGAACGGTGTGGGATTCCCTTGGCCATTTGCCTTTGCTGACGCAAGAAATTAAATCTTGTGTTTTCAACCAATACGTCTCCTTCTGATTCTCCTGCTTCAAAAATCCCAAAGACCGCTTTTGCCTTTAGGCTTTTCTGAGCGAGCACCTGCTCAAGCATATCCCGTGCATCTTTGTAGAGTTTTACGGCTTCGTCACCCACTACTTCATCTTCAAAGATCTTGGGGTATTTGCCGCGCAATTCCCAGGTCTGAAAGAAAGGCGTCCAATCTATGAATGGAACAATGTCGTCTAATTGAACATCGTCCAAAATTTTTATTCCTTTGAATTTGGGAGTCGGAGTTTTGTAGGATGACCAGTTGATTTGATGTCGATTTTCTACGGCTTGGTCAAAGGGCAAAAGATTCTTACGGTCTTGTCGTGCGGCGTGTTGAACGGCTAATTCTTCATACTCTTTGCGAAATCTTTCGGCAGTTTCTTTGGACTGATCCTCACTGATTAATGATCCAGCCACGGGAACAGAGCGCGAAGCATCCAGAACGTGCACCGTTGGACCTTCATATTGAGGAGCGATCTTCACCGCAGTATGCATTCTAGATGTGGTAGCTCCACCTATCAATAAAGGTGTTTTTAAGCCTCTTCTTTGCATTTCTTCAGCAACATTGACCATCTCGTCCAAACTGGGGGTGATTAGGCCACTCAATCCAATAACATCTACATTTTGAGCAATGGCCTCCTCCAATATTTTATCTCGCGGTACCATAACCCCGAGATCAATGATTTGATAGTTGTTGCAGGCCAAAACCACGCCGACGATGTTCTTGCCTATATCGTGAACATCACCTTTTACGGTTGCCAATAAAATCTTACCCTGATTGGAACCATGTGCTTTTTGCGCCTCGAGGTATGGGGTGAGCCAAGCCACGGATTTTTTCATAACCCGCGCACTCTTAACTACTTGAGGCAAGAACATCTTGCCGCTTCCAAATAGGTCTCCCACTACACTCATTCCGGCCATCAATGGCCCTTCAATTACTTTGAGGGGTTGCTTGTAGACTTTCAGCGCTTCTTCTGTATCCTCTTCTACAAACTCTGTGATCCCTTTGACTAGAGCGTGCTTGAGTCGCTGTTCTACATCTGCTTCGCGCCAGCTGAGATCCACGACAATCTTTTTGGAATCGCCTTTGACATTCTCGGCAAATTTGACCAATCTCTCGGTGGCGTCCGCTCTGCGATTTAAAAGTACATCTTCTACCCTCTGCAGTAGCTCTTTCGGGATTTCTTCGTACACCTCTATCATGCCGGCATTTACAATCCCCATATCCAAACCCGCTTGAATGGCGTGGTATAGAAAAGCTGAATGCATGGCTTCTCTGACGATATTGTTACCTCGGAAAGAAAAACTGATATTACTTACTCCTCCGCTCACCTTTGCCATGGGAAGGTTTGCCTTTATCCATGAAGTGGCTTTGATAAAGTCAACAGCATAGTTGTTGTGCTCATCTATGCCCGTTGCCACGGTCAAGATATTGGGATCAAAGATGATGTCTTGAGCAGGAAAACCCACTTCTTTAGTTAGGATGTCATAGCAGCGTTTGCATATTTCTACTCTTCTTTCATAGCTGTCTGCCTGACCTTTTTCGTCAAAGGCCATGACTACAGTGGCCGCCCCAAATCTCCTAATCTTCTTAGCTCGCTTTTTAAACTCCTCCTCTCCATCTTTAAGGCTAATGGAATTTACAATTCCCTTGCCTTGTATGACCTGTAATCCCGCTTCGATAATCTCCCATTTTGAAGAATCAATCATGATGGGCACTCTGGCGATATCTGGTTCTGAAGCGATAAGATGAAGGAACTTTACCATGGCTTCTTTGCCATCAAGCATGCCTTCATCCATATTTACATCGATGATCTGTGCTCCGTTTTCCACTTGTTGTCTTGCAACGGCAAGAGCAGCATCGTAATCGTCGCTAAGAATTAAGCGAGCAAACTTTTTAGACCCTGTGATATTGGTTCTTTCACCGATATTGATAAAGTTCGATTCAGCAGTTTGAACCATGGGCTCTAAACCACTTATTCTAAGGTATGCGGGTATCTGTTTCTTCAAAGGCTCACAAAATTATACATTCCTATATAACAAAGAACCCGGACCATTGGGCCCGGGTTCTTTCATTCGGTGTTTGTTTTTATTGTCTTATCAGGTCAACGGATCCTTCAATTGGTCCCATTCCTTCATTCTCTTCTTCAAAGAGGAATCGGTAGTTGACCACGAAGTAATATGTTCCTGCTGGACAGAGTGCACCTGTGTTGTTCACTCTACCGTTCCAACTTACATCAATGTCTTCTGACTCAAAGACCCGCTCACCCCATCGGTTGTAGATCTTGATATCAAATTCTTTTAGTCCTTTACCTTCAACTACAAATAAGTCGTTCTTATCGTCACCACCCACACCTTCAGTTGGCGGAGTAAAGACGTTGTATACAATCAACTTACGCTGGAAGGTATTGGTGATCAATAGACATGTATCATCGATACAACCTTCAGGGCTAGTTACTTCTAGACAAACTTCATAGGTTCCGACTCTATCACTCCAGTTGTATTCTGGGTTCTGCTCGCTGCTTGAACCAGGCTGAGGAGTATCCTCAAACGTCCATGCCCACTGAGCAGCATTGGTAGACTCATCTATGAACTTGAAGTTCGGTTTGTTTGTTGAATCCACTCTGAAACTGGCTTGAACGTCAACCACTGTTATCGTAGCATAAGCGGTATCTGGACAGACCGGTATAAAGTTATTGGGCGGAGTATACAATGGAGTCATTACAATATCATAGGTACCAGAGGCACTGTAAGAGTGACTCAATACACTATCTGGATGATCTCTATTGTATTCATTTCCATCTCCCATATCCCATGTATATCTATCGTATACGGAAGTATCGACATGAGCTATGAAATCTCCAACTTCATCCACACAAAGTGGATCTTTTACCACCTCAATATCAGCTTCCGCCCTTGGCAATACAACTACTCTAATCCTTCTTTGCGTTACAAGGTCAGGATTGGTATCTGGGAAGATTCTGTTACAACGGATGTTCTCACCTGGGATTTCATCGAATTGGACCAAGAACAATTCAAAGGTTCCAACTTGATTGTATCGGTGTCCGAAAGTATCTCCGTCCATTGGGTTGGAGATAAAGCCATCACCCCATCTCATTTCCCATTCGGGATTGATCTTCTCACCTCCACTGATGTTGAATAGGTTTATAGAATCTCCAACACAGATCACTGCTGAGTCTCTTTCATTCCACTGAGCAAATTCAAATTCAAACTCAGGATCTGGTCCCGGAATGTAAACCTCCTTAATAATGGTCTCTTCACAGCCCAGTACACTCTTAACCGTCAGTGTTACCTGGAAGGTACCTCCTTGGGTGTAATCGTGTGATGGATTCTGGAGTAGACTCTTACGCGTTCCGTCTCCGAAGTCCCACTCCCAACTGATCACACTATCGCAAGGCTCGGTTTGATCGCAAAGTGGAGAGATTAGGCATGGATCATTTACATAAGATGAATCCAAGAAGTCAACAATAGTATTACAGTTCAAGAATTTTGTGCTCAAGTTGAAGTTTGGAATCAACTCTGTCACATATGCTGTTACTCTTACCGTATCATGGCATCCGATACTGTCTTTGGAGTGAACCGTAATGGTATACGTTCCAGGCTCATCATAGATATGACTCAACTGAATTGAACGCTCCCATACTGGACCTAATCCATCTGAACTGTCCCAATCTACTTCATAGATCTCAAGATTATTCAAGTATCTGCTCGGGGTATTCCAAAGGTCTCTAGGGTCAATTGGATAATCATCCGGCCACATATTGTCCCCATACTGCCAGTACCTCAACGTATCGTGCAGATTGATTGTTAAACCATTACATATATTCTCATTGTCCAACCAGAAATCGTTGAGGAAACCTACGTTGAGCAGTGCCGCTCCTCGTTTCTCACAACCCACGGTATTGTTCAAGAACAAACTAGGAATCATAGGTCCGTTAGAAGGTACATAAAGTGTATCAATTGAACCATCACATGGATCCGTTACAATTTTTGGATGTCTATAGGTGTATTTCCATACTCCAGGATAGACTTCGTCTTGACCGTCCAAATTGAGATCGGCAACCAAAGTGTCGTAACCCTGGATTGATGAATCCCTAAAGTGAAGTATTTGAGCAACCTCGATAGAATCAGTTCTAGTCGCATCGGTATACCTATACCTTCTGTCTCCGCTTACAAAGACCAAAGAATCCACTCGCTCTGAATATCCTTTGATCCCAAAGGTGAAGAATTGACTCAAACCAGATGTATCTATACAGAAAGGTGGTGAGGATGGACCCAAATACAAGGGAACATCTTCTTCGGGTATATCCCTCAAATCCAAGTCAATGGCCTCAAACAAGTCCTTAACCACATCATCGGCATTGCTCTTATCTGCAATCACCTTCCAGTCTTTAATGATGGTGGTAACAATTGTATCAATTATTTCAAATCCGATCACATCACTCAAATTGGTTCTGACGATGTAGTTGTACAACCAGTCTTCGCCATTGTAAATGACGTCTTTGTCATTTCTCGTTGGTGAAGGTCCATTGTACTTCTCGTAGTATTCAAAGCTCTCCACATAAGACGCGAGGTTAACTCCTCTTCCAATTCCTTGATAACCCCAGTTCCATCTCAATACAGAAATACTATCTTGTATAGGCTCTAGAATTCTAAAGTAAGCATCATCTCCTGCACAAATGGCTTTGATATTTTGAGTTGGCCATAATATCTCAAAGTCTGCATTCAAATACAATACCCTGAACATATCGTGGTACCAAGCGGTATCCAAACACTCAGGAGGTCCTCCGTTTGGATCGGGCTGTCCGTTACCAACAATTAGACCGATGGTGAATGAACCATTTGGTTGTCTCAAAGAAGGATCGTTTCCGATCTCCCCTGGCGTATACCCTTTGATAAATTCAACTCCTTTATTTCCTGTCAAGAGGTAGGGCAATGCAAATGGCAATGGACTACCCGGAGGCGGAGGAGCTAGGATTCCTTGATTATAAGGAATAAAGTTATTGGGATCTGCGAGAGAGTCAAAATTGACCGCAAACCACTGTTGTGTACAACCCGGTTTGGTCTCGCTGATGTTGAACGTCAAATAATAGGACAGGTTATCACCATCCAAAGGACAAGGAATACCACCTGTTATCTCCATTCCGCGTGCATTGGGCGGAATCAGAGCCAAGGACTTAGTAGATGTTCCTTCGCATGCCAGCGGATGTACCGTATCCTTATGCCACAATTGAGCTTGGAAACACTGAGCAGATTCCAAGAAGAAATCTTCTCTGTGGAATGCTGAATCAATCATCACAGAATCAATGTATCCATTGTCCGTTAAATATTGAGACGCCATAGCGTAGCTCGTGTCATTGTCATTCTCTTCTATGGTTACTACAGGGAAGATGGAGTCACCGTCGCAAATAGTGAATTGCTCGTCGGCCTTAAAGGTAAAGGTACCTGGCCCTGTCACTGTTCGACTGGTTCCGACACCTGCACCTCCACCACCGGGAGCGGCCAAGGTTTCCAATACAACCTCTACGCCAGCCGGTACTCTCACATCCATATCCCATTTGACGATTGTCGAAGTAAACTTACCTACTATACTGTCATAGCCCGTGATCCACTGATCCCAAAGAATGGTATCTGTGCCCTCGTAGATGACGAATACTGCGCTATCTGTTGGACGAGTGAATGTATCCAGATAAATCTTTGGTGCAACCCAATATGGCGGTGGTCGCCTAATTGTCCAATTACCCAGCGTATCTCCCGGGAATTGTTCTAGAACCCCTATTATACGACCCCTATAATTGTATGAGGTTTCGTAAGGAATGGTAAGAACTGTATCTCCTTTGACCACCATGGTGCTGTCTGGATATACGCTCACTTGGAAACACTGTCTCAAGTTTCTATTGAATAATGTTCTGCTGACAGGATTTCTATAGAAGTTTCCATTGTTGAATGTGGTATAAATATCATCCCAAGGAGTATACCAGTGAACCGGCAAAGTATCAATACTCCAATTACAGTTGATTCCAATATTTTTATTGACCCACGGTCTGCTATCCGTTGTACACTGAGGTGCATATTGATCGCCAAATTCCCAAACTCTCCATACGTGCGGATTCATTCCTCGCTGAGGATCTGAGTTGGGGATGGCTGTTTGATCACCTGCTCGCGTATTTGCATTGAAATTGAATGCATAGAGTCTGACAGTATTTATTCCGTAGCCATTCTTGTCTTCAAAAGTTATATTCCCACTTGGGTCTACCACTTCTAAGGAATCTTTGGTCGCGTTAAATGTTATGGTATAGCCTTTCTCAAAAAAGCTTCCAGTCAGTGGTTGGTTCCACGTACCATCTATTCCGAAATTGCCATTAGCGGGATTCCAATTGGTATTGAACGCCCTGCGTTGCAGAGAATCAAATCCAGTAGTTGGACTTTTCCAAACCCTGAACACATCTGTAGAATAGTAGGCAAAACTGTCTTCATCAAGATTGTATGGATCGTTCTGATAGAAGGACGAGTTATTGACAAAGTGGACAGAATCTGTGATTAAACACTGGAAGGTCTCCGCTTCAGGTACTCTAACAAATGGCACCTCTATGGTTGAACCAGGGCCTATCTTAGTTATGGTATCATACACTTGGATATCGCATGGTCCAGCAAGAATTCTCAATGAGATCATCCAAGGTCCAGTTCCGTAGTTGTGCGATGGAACCCAAGATTCATCGTCAAAATTCAATATTCCTGATGGAGGATCTCCAAAATTCCAAAGCCATTGCGAGGCGCCTGGTACCGGTCCATCTTTCAAACTAAAAGTTACTGGATTATCTGCTACACAAGAAGAATCCTTGTCGGCGATAATCACAGGCCTAATTACAAAGTTGGTAACAGCTGCTTTCCAAGTAAAGCTCTCCTCGCAACCAAATTTTGATCTAACGGTA
>JAHEKB010000069.1 GCA_024638525.1 Bacteroidota bacterium | reverse complement strand
CCGCTTGATTTTAATCTTGCCTTTGTCATTGGCTTTTATAATGCTGTCGATCAACGAACTGGTGGTAACTCCATAAGGGACATCTGTAATTGCAATGGTGTTTTTGTCCCTTTGTACGATCGTGGCTCGAATTTTAACTCTGCCGCCGCGCTTGCCATCTTGATAGTCCGACGCATCTATTTGGCCTCCAGTTTGAAAGTCGGGGAGGAGCTTTGGATTCTTTCCCTCCAATATTTTTATGCTGCCTTCAACCAGTTCAATGAAGTTGTGAGGTAGAATTTTAGTAGAGAGTCCTACAGCAATTCCCTCCACACCTTGAGCCAATAGTAGGGGAAATTTTACCGGCAGGGTGATGGGTTCATTCTTTCTACCATCATAGGATTTTTGGTGTGTTGTGGTCTGCTTGTTGAACACCACTTCAAGAGCGAACTTATTCAATCGAGCTTCTATGTATCTCGGCGCAGCTGCACTGTCTCCGGTTCTGAGGTCTCCCCAGTTACCTTGGCAATCAATGAGCAAATCCTTTTGCCCTAAATGGGTGATCGCATCTCCAATCGCAGCATCTCCATGAGGATGGTACTGCATAGTATGTCCAATGATATTGGCTACTTTATTGTAGCGTCCATCATCCAAGTCTTTCATGGAGTGTAGTATTCTGCGCTGTACCGGTTTTAGTCCATCATTGATGTGAGGAACTGCTCTTTCCAGAATTACATAAGATGCATAATCCAAGAACCAGTCTTCGTACATACCGGCTAGAGGTCGTTGCCCATTGAGATCTACCTTTATCTCTTTACCCTGATCCTCAATTCCTTCCTTCTCTTCCATTATGCTGCTTTTTCGACCTCCTTCTCTTTCTCGGTAGGTTCTTTGCTAAGCTTTTCATCTTCTTCCTCTATATCGATTTCTGCTCTCAAGTTATTGATTATAAACTCCTGTCTGTCAGGCGTGTTCTTGCCCATGAAGTAGGTCAATAATTTAGTAATGGAAAGATCTTCTTTCATCAAGACCGGCTCCAATTTGATATCCTCTCCAATAAAACCGCTGAATTCATCCGGCGATATCTCTCCCAAACCTTTAAAACGTGTGATCTCCACCTTGGAGCCAAGTTTTGCCTGCGCAATTCTCTTTTCTTCCTCAGAATAGCAGTAAATAGTCTCGCTTTTGTTTCGCACTCTAAATAGGGGGGTCTCCAAGATGTATAGATGACCTTGTCTCACTAAGTCCGGGAAGAATTGAAGAAAGAAGGTAAGAATCAAAAGACGAATATGCATACCATCTACGTCCGCATCTGTAGCTATAACAATCTTGTTATATCTTAGATCGTCGATGGATTCTTCAATGTTTAGGGCGTGTTGAAGCAGATTGAATTCCTCATTCTCATAAACCACCTTTTTCTTTAATCCAAAGCAATTCAATGGTTTACCTCTAAGACTGAAGACCGCTTGAGTTTGTACATCCCTAGCTTTGGTTATACTTCCACTTGCAGAATCTCCCTCAGTTATAAACAATGTGGTTTCCAAGCGATTTTCCTTTTTTTCGTCATTGTAGTGTACACGGCAATCCCGGAGTTTTTTGTTGTGAACACTAGCTTTTTTAGCTCTTTCTCTGGCTATTTTTCTCACCCCTGCCATGTCCTTCCTCTCTCTTTCGCTCAGCTGAATTTTCTTCAATAATGCTTCTGCGGTATCGGGATGCTTATGCAAATAATTGTCCAGATTCGTTTTGATAAACTTATTGATCTCAGCTTTGAGCGATGGGCCATCTGGCGAGAGCTCCGTGGATCCCAGCTTGGTCTTGGTCTGTGATTCAAAGACCGGTTCTTGAATTCTAATACTCAAAGCTGAAACAATGGAAGCCCTGATGTCCGTCGGTTCAAAGCTCTTCCCATAGAAATCTCTAAGGGTTCTGACAACAGATTCTTTGAAAGCGGCAACATGTGTTCCTCCCTGGGTTGTATTCTGGCCATTAACAAAGGAGAAATATTCTTCACCATAGTGATTGTCATGGGTGATAGCCACCTCCATGTCGTTCTCTTTGAGGTGAATGATGGGATATTTTATTTCTTCTTCATTGGTTTGACGTTCTAAAAGGTCCAAGAGGCCATTCTTGGAATAATAGCGTTGACCATTGAAGTATAAATTGAGCCCTGCGTTGAGATAGACGTAGTTCCACATTTGATTATCAATGTATTCATTGATGTATTTGTGCTTTTTAAATATCTCAATATCAGCAACATACTCTATGAGTGTTCCGTTGGCTTCATCGCTCTTGAGGTCTTTCTCATTGATCAATTCCCCGCGTTGAAATTCAGCGAACTTACTTTTTCCATCCCTAAAGGACTGGACTTTGAAATTTGATGAAAGCGCATTGACGGCTTTTGTTCCCACTCCATTTAGACCTACACTTTTCTGAAATACAGCCGAATCATATTTAGCACCTGTATTGATTTTGCTAACACAGTCAATCACTTTGCCTAGGGGAATCCCGCGGCCGTAGTCTCTTACTCTGACAATATTGTCCTCTACGGTAACTTCGATTTTTTTGCCATGGCCCATCATAAACTCATCAATGGAGTTGTCAATCACTTCTTTGATTAAGATATAGATTCCGTCTTCGGCAGAGGAGCCATTACCTAGTTTTCCTATATACATTCCTGGCCTGAGTCGGATGTGTTCTTTCCAATCCAAAGACCGAATGCTGTCTTCTGTATACTGATTTTTAGCCATAGAGTAGTTATGCACCTCAGGTGCTTGCAACGCTCAAATGTAGTGAAGACGGCAATCTTAGCGTATTTCCATCGGTATAATTTATAAACACAGTGTGGGCAACCAAAGGGAGCAATCGTTCTGGATTTTTTACCTTTGAAGTGAAAATGAATCTAGTAGTTAAAAACCTTCCCAAGAGCTATAATGCTCATTTTTTGGAAATGCTCTTTGAACCCTTTGGTGAATTGGTATCTGCAAAAGTGCTCTACGATCGTGTAACTAGAGAGCCTAAAGGCATGGGATTTGTTGAGTTTGAAAATGAAGCAGATGGCGAAAAAGCCATTGAAAGCTTGAACGGCAAAGAGGTGCAAGGCCAAGAGTTGATTGTAGAAAAAGCCAGACCTCGCAAAGTGAACATTTGGTCTTAATCACAGACTGAAATGTTCTTGTATATAAGCTTTGATGGCCTTCTTGAAGGAAAGTAATATTATCAGTGTTAGCATTTTAGTCAATTAATGCTGCGGGCCGAAACCCGCAGCGCATTGTGTCTCATAAGCTTTACTACTAAGCAGTTATGATCATTAAAATGAAATTCATTAGTTCTTAATGAACTTTCTTGTCTTCCCTTGGTAATCCGAATCGCTGATAAAGTAAATGCCAGAGGGTAGATCACTTAGTTCTACTCTTTGGTTTGAACCATTGAGTACTATGCGATCAAGCACATTACCTGAAATATCAGAGATGGTATATTCTTTACTTAAGTTGCGTTTCAATTCTTCCGAGTTCACCTTTAAGTAGTCATTGACTAGGGTGGGAGAGATCTGGAATTCTCCAGCTTGCATACCAAGGTGGAACTCCACTATTTCCAACTTGCTGTATTCGAAGCTGCCGTCATAATCGACCATTTTTAGTCGGTAAACATTTCTGCCAAAATTGGGTTGGTTATCGATCTGCTCGTATTGAGTAATACTGTGTGCATCACCTCTAGCAGCGATTTCAGAATGCATAGTCCATTCACCCGTTGCTTCGTCAAGTTTTTCTAACTCGTAGTGACTGAAATCAATTTCGTCTGCAACTGTCCAATCGAGCGCAATTACATCATCCTGCTTATTTGCTTTGAAGCGTATAAGCGTTACTGGAAGAGGCGCGGCATTCTTATCACTTTCAATTACTTCACCAACACTGCTTTCATAGTACGATCCAGCACTGTTCTCAACCAATTCATAAGACTCGATTCTATAGAAATAACTGGTGTCATCACTAATAGGATCCATATAGTGATTGGTGTCTACAAGGCTGGTGTTGACCTTAATATAGTCTCCAAACTCTTCAGTACTTCGGTATACATTGTATCCATCTATCCCAGATACTGCGCTCCAATTGAGAATTGCTGTATCCTTGTTTTGCGTTCTTATGGTACCAAGACTTGAAGTATTTGGTGTATAGTGATTTTTCAAACTGGGATCGCCATGAAGAATAATATGCATCATTTGAGCATAAAAACCAGTTGGTTCGTATTCTGAAGAGGTATTGTTTTGGCTAATCTGAGCTGAATAGCCAATGTTTATTCCCATCCCCATATGATGCATAAACCAATTTGGACGGCCAGCCCATCCTGCGCTGAGGTAGTTTCCGTTAGCCAACATAGATCTAAGTAGGTTATTGTCCTGGTCTGGGTCGGCATTATAGCTTCCCATGACCAAGGCAAAAGCACCGTCTAGATCTTTGCTCGCCAACTGTGATGAGCTAGTAAAACCATTAATCGAGGTGAAAGATCCACCTCCACAGGCAAATGTCCATAGTGCACTAGAGTTGTCAACGGCAGTTATGGCGTCAGTAACCAATACAGAATCATTGCTGGTCAATGGGCTAAAATTTCTATAACCATTCTGAGAAAATCCTTCGGCAAAGCTGGCGAAGTTGTCATCAATTACGGCTCGATTTCTCGGCTTAAACACTCCTGTTTTAAAGTCGTGAAGCTTGCTGAAATAGTTTTGGTAAAGCGCAGTTTCACTTTGCGAAAAGTTTGTCAATCTGCTCAAGTCTAATCGTCCGATTTGCAAATCCACATCAGAAGCTAAATATGACTGATCTGATTTTGTATCGCTTGTTGCGTTTGTATGTCTTTGATCTGTAGTATTGGTATAATTGATAATGGCATCGCTGTAAGACCCATCCACATCTGCATAGATCATATCCGATGGCCATGCACCGTGGTGGTTTGAGTGACCATCTGGGCTCATCGCACCTGTATAGTAGTAAGGCAGCGCGCCAACCAAGAAGATAGTGCTCAAATTTGAATTATTGTTATTCAGTGATTGTATAGTGTCTTTAAGCGCTTGGGCTGTACTTGAAGTGTCAAATTCCTTTAGTAGAAAATCGTAGCCGTCACCCAATAGGTCGTGTCTGTATTGGTCAATCTCGGTTTGTAGGCTGTCATCCAATTTTGAGTCTATGATCATGACCAATAAACCGCGATCTGTAATTTCAGCGATTTCAATTCCCGTTGTGATATAACCGAATGCATCATAGGTAGTAGCACGTGTTCCAACAAGTTTATACTCATAGAGTTGATTTGAACTGACGTTGTTGTCAGTATAAGAAGTTGTACTGCCGCTTAAAGTGGCAATAGCGGTTCCCCAAGACGAGCTTCCCGTTTTTCTGTAAATGTCGATAGAGCTAACGGCACTATAAACATTCCAATCAAGGGTAATTTCAGTGTTGTTTGCATCTGGTGTGGCATTCACTTGAATGGAGTGAATCTGTCCATAGGTTTGAGCGTTAGCATTTTGGCTGGTTCCTAGAAACAGTATAAATGCTAGAATGAGACAAGGTATATTTTTCATTTTAATAGTGTTTGTAGCAAACCACAGCAACAAAGAGTCAAGCCATTAAGGCATAGATTTCACATTAAAATGATGACTGGATGTCGTAGTAGTTTACTAAGTAGTAGTGGTACAAATATAGGCAGTCATTCTTTTTCTTGCAAGAAGAAATGTCATATTTCTACTTTAGAGAAAATATTTCCAAAATGTAGAGTAGTAAATTTAGGCTTGACTTCAGCATAAGAAAGACAGTCAAGGCATTGATTATAAATCATTTAGATAAAATATCTATATTTCATGACTCTTTTGCTAGCTAGTATTTTCAAGTGAGAAAAGTCAGGAAACAAAAAAAAGACCGGTGTATTAGACCGGTCCTTTTCATCGATATTCTTGCTTATCTGCCTAGTAGAAACCCTCTGAGCCTTCAAATCGAGTGGTCTTTCTCGGGTTGATTGACATGACAGGTGTCTGATCTGCACCGGCCACTATTTGTTCTGCATAATTGCCAATGAATACTTGAGACAGGCCTGAACCTTCTTGTTGCGTCATAATAATGATTAAATCAGCACCAACTTCATCGGCATATTTTGTCGTGTCCTTGCCAATGTGGTCGGGGTAGCGCTTATCATCAAGCAGTTTAGTGATGAATTTAATTCCATTTTCTTCCAATATGCCTTCTATTTGCTTGAGATTTTTGTCCAATTTGTTTTTGAGGAAGACGTCTTTCTCAACTTCACTGATAACATGGATGGTAGAGTTAAATTTCTTTGCGAGTTTAATTGCCCAATTTACCTTTTGTTTAGTCGTCTTGGTCAAATCAATAGGCATCACGATATTTTCAAAAGTTGGATCCATTTTGCCTCTTTTAACAGCTACTACTGGAACATGTGAGCTACTCATTACCCTTCTCGTGGTAGAGCCTATGAATTTTTCAATTCCGCTTTCTCCGTTGGTACCCATAACCACCAAGTCTACATTTTCTTGTTCTGTAAGCTTTTCAACAACCTTATAGGGTTTTCCTTCTCTCACTTCTAAAGCTACTCGGGCCTCTGGCCACATTTTCAAAATCATGTCACGGCTTTCATCCAATTTGCTCTTGATACCTTCTTTGATCAGTTGTTTCGTGTCGCTTCCGGTCAATATGCTGGCAAAGCGCTTTTCGTTTAATGCGTAAAGCAGGACAATCTCATTGTCAAAGAGTTTAGCCATTGCAATGGCATATTGCATTGCATTGTGCGAAGATTCTGAAAAGTCCACAGGAACTAAGATCTTGTGGTCTTTTGGAGTTGTAAGTTCTGTCATGATCTATATAAAATCGCTGCAAATTTAGTGCAGTCTATCCAGGATAACGCCGAATCTTCGATTAATTTGAGCTTTAATCCGAGGCTTGCCCGCTATTAATTTTATTTGCAAGGTGTTTGTGCTAAAACAGCTAAAAAACAATAAGGACTTTAAAGCATTTTGTCAAATTTCAAGAGATTTATATGTTGCTGATCCATTGTATATCAGCCCGCTAGACAAAGATGTTACTTCCATATTGGGGCCACATTTGAATTCATCTGGTCAAGACCGTGTGTGTCGCTGTTGGATGCTGCAGAGGGGTGGCATGTATTTGGGGAGGATAGCGGCCTTCTTTGAGCGCTCTACCCAATTCTCAGGCATCGGTTTCTTTGAGTGCATAGATGATGTTGAGGCTGCTTCCACGCTATTTAATGCAGCAGAAAATTGGCTGCAAAAGAAAGGGTTCACCAATGTCCAAGCTCCTGTTAATTTTGGTCAAAGAGACCGTTTTTGGGGTTTATTAATCAATGGATCGGCTTCACCGGCATATCAGGAAAACTACCATCATACATACTATCGCGGGTTGTTTGAATCATGCGGATACCATAAGGCCTTTGAGCAAACCACGAGTTTGCTTCAGCTGGACAGTTTTGATACAACTCTTCTTGATCGTCTAGCTGATCGCGCATTTCAAATTGATGGATTAAAAATTGAGCATCTAGATCTCCGTAAACTCGATAAATACGCTAGAGACTTTGTACATATTTACAATCGAGCTTGGGGAGGCAAAGACTTCTTTAGACCATTGACAAAAAGCGATGTCAAGCGACTTTTTCGTGAGATGAAACCCATCATTCAAGAGAAGTTAATTTGGTTTACATACGTTCATGATGAACCGGTGAGTTTTTATCTCAGTGTGCCCGAGATTAATCCCTTGCTAAAAGCTTTTAATGGACGATTAAATCTATGGAATAAGATATCTCTTTCTATTAGGTTAAAGAACTATCATCCAGAAAGAGTTAGGGCATTGGTCTTTGGTGTAATTCCCGAATATCAACACAGGGCGGTCTTCGCGCCAATGATGTCAGAAATGTTTGAGAATTTGAATAATTCAAAACATGTTAAATCATTAGAGCTGTCCTGGATAGGTGATTTTAACCCCAGCATGCATGCTTTCTTTAGAAGGATGAAGGCAGGTGAATATAAGACGCATTATACCTATGAAAAACATTTGTAATTGTTTGGAAGAAATAAAAAGCAATTTACATTTGCAGCCGCTTATGCGGGAATGATTCAGTAGCTCAGTTGGTAGAGCATCTCCCTTTTAAGGAGGGGGTCCTGGGTTCGAGCCCCAGCTGGATCACTCAGAGGGCCTTTCAGTTTTGAGAGGCCCTTCTGCTTGAATTTACTTATCTTTGCGGCGAATGAAAGGAGCTGTAAAATTCAATCCAAACGAACAACCTGAATTTATCATTGAGCTCCGTCAAAGAGTTCGAACATATTTCAACGAAAACAAGCTCTCAACGCATGCTAATTTAAATATGGTGATAAAGACTGTATTTATGCTGGCTATTTACCTCGTTCCCATAGCGATATTCATCTTTGGTGATGTAGAGTCCTTTGCTTTGAGTTTCGCCCTCTGGGGCTTAATGGGTTTTGGAATGGCAGGGATTGGCATGTCTGTTATGCACGATGCCAATCACGGAGCCTATTCCAAGCGAAAGTGGGTCAATAAAGGGGTCGGTTTACTGGTAAATCTTGTAGGTGGTTACCACATAAATTGGATTATTCAGCACAATGTATTGCACCACAGTTTTACGAATGTTCACGGCCACGACGAGGACATAGAACAGGCAATTATGAGATTTTCGCCCGATCAGGAAAGAAAGAACATATTTAAGTATCAGGTGTTCTACGCGCCCTTGCTGTATGGATTATTGACTATCTATTGGCTGGTTTATAAGGATATTGAGCAATTGATAAGGTATCAGAAACTAGGCTTGTTAAAAGCGCAAGGTCTAAATCCCACAAAGGCTTGGACTCAAATGATCACAGGCAAGCTAATTTACGTTCTCCTTGTGGTCGTGCTTCCCTTGACATTGGGTGGAATGATTTGGTGGCATTGGCTTCTTGGTTTCTTGTTTATGCACTTTTTAGCAGGATTGATTTTGGCATTGATATTTCAGCCCGCTCATGTGCTGGAAGAAACAGAATTTTATGTTCCCGAAGAAGGGAGTTTGGAAAATAGCTGGGCAATTCATCAGATGAAGACCACTGCAAACTTTGCAAACAAAAGCAAGTGGTTTTCCTGGCTAATAGGGGGGCTCAATTTTCAAATTGAGCATCATTTGTTTCCACAAATCTGCCATGTTCATTATGCAGACTTGTCTTCCATTGTAAAAGAAACGGCTATAAAGCACAATGTGCCTTATCACCAACACAAAACCTTTGGGAGGGCATTAAAAAGCCATTTTAGCCTTTTGTCAGCCTTGGGGACGGGAAGCTATGACCAGAGGCACGCTTAGTGAATCAAGCTTGTT
>JAHEKB010000288.1 GCA_024638525.1 Bacteroidota bacterium | reverse complement strand
TATTTTCTGTTCTATCTAGGGCTTGGATTCCTGCTTCTCTTCTTGAATTCGGATCTGTCAAAAGCGGTGATCACCCTTTTGAATGTCATAGTCATACTCACTCCATTAATCGGGACCATTTTTGGGATTATGTATTACTACAATTCACGAGAGTTTACCGAATTATTGCTGGCTCAACCCATTAGAAGGAGAAGCATTTTTCTTGGTCAATACTTAGGCGTTGCTCTATCGCTATCCCTATCATTAATCCTAGGGCTTGGAATCCCCTTTGCTGCATATGGCCTCTTTAAAACTTCGGAGATCTGGAATTTTGCTGTTCTACTGATCACTGGGGGTATGCTGACCTTCATTTTTGTGGCCTTGAGCATGAACATTGGCTTATCTAATAATAATCGGATCAAAGGATTTGGATATGCCATTCTTTTGTGGTTGTTCATGGCTGTAATCTACGATGGTCTATTTTTAATCATTCTATTTCAATTCAAAGATTATCCATTGGACAAATTTGCCTTGTTCATGACGGCAGTTAATCCCATTGACCTCTCGAGAATATTAGTCTTACTTAAGCTTGACATCTCTGTCTTACTCGGTTATACCGGTGCGATTTTTCAGAAGAGTTTTGGTACCGGTTTGGGTGAATTTATGGCATTTGTCGCTATGACATTGTGGATTTGTTTGCCACTGTTGCGAATGAACCGATTAGCCAAGCGCAAAGACTTCTAAAGTATTCTACTTTGATCGTATTTACGGAGCTGCTTTAAAAGCACTGCAAAATCTTTGGGATATGCCGCTGCGCCTTTTATCTTTTTCCCATCCAATCCTTTAAAGCTGATCGAATGTGCGTGAAGTGCCATTCGCTGAATCAAGGGCCTCTCCTCCCCTCCTTTAGACAAACTGTAGTTTTTTTTCAATGATGAAAGCAAAAGGCTAGCACCGCCGTAATCTATATCCTGCACGATTGGCATTTGCATAGAAGCCAAATGGGCTCTGATCTGGTGTAAGCGCCCTGTAATGGGCCTTGCTTCAATCAGTGTATAGTGATCGAAGTGTTCTATGCTACTGACTATTGTCTTGCTTTCTTTGCCTTTTAGGGTGTTCACCTGGCTTCTATTGCTGCGGGTGGTGGAAAGTGGAAGGTCTATCAATTGATCTTGAAGGGAATAAACACCCTGAACCAAAGCGTGATACTTCTTTTCTACCTGCCTTCTCTCAAATTGAATAGAAATGTGTCTATATACCTCTGGGCGTTTTGCAATAATTAAACATCCCGTGGTGTCTTTGTCTAATCGATGACACAATTGAAAGTGTGGATCAATGGATTTGGCGAAGGAAAGAACTGAATCCAACTCCTCCTCTCTTTCAGTTAAGCTTGAAAGACCAGATGGCTTGTTGAGAATTAAGAGATCCTCATTCTCCAGCAAAATATTATCTAAAAATCTAAAACGTTTCACTCAGCCGCGTTCTGATTTGTTCTAAACTCAAGACTTCTTGGGTTCCAGTTTGCATATCTTTAAGTGGATATCGCTGCTCTTGAATTTCCTTGTCTCCCACTACAATAGCGTGGCTAGCGCCCCTTTTATTGGCATAATCCAATTGCTTTTTCAATTTCTTTAAATCGGGATAAACCAAGCAATTAATCCCCAAGGATCTCATCTCATTTGCCAGATGGTTTGCGTGAAGTTGAGATTCGCGATCAAAGTGGCAAAGCACCAATAGTTTGTCTTCAGCTTGCACTGCATTGAGTCGGTCTTGTGAATTCAAAACATCATATATACGGTCAATTCCGAATGAAATGCCAACACCAGACATATCATCCAATCCAAAAACTCCAGTGAGATCATCGTATCTCCCTCCTCCTGAAATGCTACCTATTCCTGAATCGGGTACAATTGCTTCAAAAATGCAACCGGTGTAATAATCCAGTCCCCGAGCTAAACTCAGATCGAGTTGAATATCCAAGTCTTTGCTACCCATGTAAAACTCGAGCATTTGGATAAGTTCCTCTGCCGCCTCCTCTGCCATCGGGTGATCAATATCACCTGCGGTAGCTTTGATATTGGCTTCTGTCATGCGTTTGGGTTCTATCCACTTGAAGAGAATGGAACATTGCTCATTTGTCAATCCCAGTTTTTGCCATTCTGAACTAAGCCCCTCCAAGCCAATCTTGTCTTTCTTATCTAGAATTAAAGTAAAAGCTGTTGTTTCAATATTCAAATCCAATGAAGCCACCATGGATTCTAAAAATTTTCTATGATTGATCTTGAGGATAGCCGTACTTAGGCCGAGCCCAGCGAAAACCTCACTATAAATGGCCATTAAATCGGCTTCATTCAACAATGAATTCGAACCAATAATGTCGGCATCGCATTGAGTAAACTCGCGGTATCTACCTTTTTGAGGCCGATCTGCAC
>JAHEKB010000068.1 GCA_024638525.1 Bacteroidota bacterium | reverse complement strand
TCTTCCTGACCATCTAATGCCCTTCTAGCTTCTCCGGCACCGGCCATGAGATCTTCAATCTTTCTTCCTGACAATTTACCATAGTCGTGAGACTCTGCATATTTCAAAACATCAAAGTATACTGAACCATTAGCCTCATATGCAAACCCATTATCCATGATTTCGGTAATCATGTCTATTTGCTCTTGAATATGACCCGTAGCCCTCGGTTCGATACTAGGCGATGTAACATTCATTTGATTTATGGCGGCATGGTAAGCATTGGTATATTTCTGAACCACTTCCATGGGTTCCAATTGGTCCAAGCGCGCCTGCTTGGCGATTTTATCATCTCCATCGTCAGAATCATTGAGCAAATGCCCCACATCGGTAATGTTGCGGACATACCTGACTTTATAGCCCAAGTGATCCAAGTACCGATACAATACATCCATGAGTACCGGTCCTCTACTGTGACCCAAGTGTGGGTCGCCGTAGACCGTTGGCCCACAGATATACATTCCTACATTAGGAGCGTTTATCGGTTCAAAGACCTCTAGACTAGAACTGTATGTATTGAATAGTTGTAAGCGATCTGCCATCTCGCAAAAATACTCAGTTTTTAAACCATGAAACCTTCTTCTTCCAATCTCCGCGTTTTGCCTCTTCCCTGCTTACATTTTTGAGCTTGCCCAGGTAAAAAAGGCCGAGACATTTCTCATCTTCTTCCATATCTACTAAATGGTGGAACTCCTTTGACAATACGACTGCAGGTGTGGACCAATAGCCGCCTATATCCTCTTGGGAGGCCAAATACAGCCAAATATTCTGAACTGCCATTGCCACAGAGGCTAGCTCTTCAAACTCAGGAACAATTTCATGTCTTTTTAAACTGATGATCAATAGGTGTGAAAGCTGTTGTTTTCGCTTTGCCATTTTCTCCGCAAAGGCAGGTTTAAAACCATCTGAAGGTGTAAATCTGACATAAAGATTTGCGATATCATCTAGCAGTGCGTGCATGGCTTCACCCTCATAGATTCTGAATCGCCATGGTTCGGTATGTCTATGGCTTGGCGCCCAATTGGCCAGATCCATCATCTTCTCTATTTGCTCATCGGCTATACTGTCTCCACTGAACTGATTGGTGTACGAAGCTCTTCTCTCTCTGATTGCTTGTTCTACTTGCATATGAATTACTTATACAATTATAGAAACATTCGAAGTTGACTATGGATTAAGATGGCTAGATTTGTCCTTGAAAAAACAAATAGATTATGTCATTTGAATTACCATCTTTACCTTATTCCCATGATGCCTTGGAACCAAACATCGATACCAAGACCATGGAAATTCATCACGGAAAACACCATCAAGGTTATGTCAACAAGCTAAATGCTGCAATTGAAGGAACTGAACATGCCGGAAAAAGCATCGAAGAGCTTTGTAAAACAGCACACAATAATGCAGCTATCCGCAACAATGGAGGAGGCCACTATAACCACTCTCTATTTTGGTCGGTAATGAGCCCCAATGGTGGGGGAGCTCCAAGTGGAGATCTCGCGAGTGCCATCGATAAAGAATTTGGGAGTTTTGATCAGTTTAAAGAAGCTTTTGCAAATGCAGCTGCCACCAGATTTGGGTCTGGATGGGCTTGGCTTTGTGTTTGTGACGGAACTCTTTGTGTCTGTTCAACTGCCAATCAAGACAATCCATTGATGGGTGAAGGCTGCAATGGCACGCCTATTCTTGGACTTGACGTTTGGGAACACGCCTATTATTTGAACTATCAAAATAGAAGACCTGACTACATCAGCGCATTCTGGAATGTCGTAAATTGGGATGAAGTAGCGCGCAGATACACTGCTGCTATCTAATCCATAATCGAATTATTGAGAGCCTTCGCCAAGAGTGAAGGCTTTTTTTTGTCTAAATTCGCCATATGCCCAGCTTGTTCAAATGGTTGTTATTTATCGGTTTATGCGGAGGATATGTTTGGATGGTGTTCTTTGGATTTACCAAGACCGAGGAGCTTACCGTCTTTGAACCCTTAAATTTAGACGAAGTTCCAGATCCTCCGGAAAACTACAAACCTGCAGAAAGTGATACGACCCCTGCAGAATGGAATAGCGCAGACTACGACAGTATGTCTGATGAGCAGTGGGAAACACCAAATGAAGAGCCATCTGCTACAGAAGAAATTCAGCCAGGGGTTCCCAGTTCAGAAAAACCCTACGCACTGATCTATGGATCGTATTTGGATGAAGAAAGAGCTCAGACTGCCGTAGAGTATTTAGGTTTTGACTGTCCTAGCTGTGAAGTTGTTTTTGTTGATCCCTACTACAAATTGGTATTGCAAAGAAGCTCAAGCAAGGAAGAAGCTAAAGAGCTTCAAAGGCACTACAAAGAGCTCGGAGCTAGTGGCTTTATCCAGAAACTCTAGAATTGAGTGGCCAGGGTAAATCTAAGTCCGCTAAACGCCGGCTCTAATCTACATATACCCCCGGTACAATTGACCCCTTCTACTTGTTTTACATAAGCCGCTGTGAAAGATGTAGTCTTGACATTATACTTTACAAAGAAACTGGGATAGTGCAGCACCTGCTTGGGTATTAACTGATTGGATTGCCTCTGTGGTTCTGTATTGATCATGTCTGAAATGGCTATCGTAAAGCGCGGTGAACTGTTCCATTCAAGTATGCCGTTATAAAAACTTCCGAGATCAGAATCTGTACTCAAGTATTGCGATTCAAACCTCAAACTATTTCTTCGGTTGATCTTATAGGTTAACTCCATAAAAGGAGTTAGTGTCTCTACATCCGGATAAGTGACTTCACCTTCGTAGATACTCTGTTTGTAGAATACGTTCTGAAAGCCGAGCTTCCCTTTCCAATGCTTATTGATTTTATGGGTCAATTGAATGAATCGCTCAGAAAAGAGTTGCTTTCCTCCTAGATCATAGATATCAGAATAATTGACCTGAACACTTGTGCCTTTATTCAATGAATAATTGAGCTCAAATTGAACTGCTTGCTCGCCATTGAACTGGGCTGGTGCGTTATAACGTGCTGGTAATCTATAACTTGCTTGCCGCGTTAAAGAAGGCTGATATGTCACAAAGCCATTTAATAGGTTAGCAAATGGCGTGACGAGAAATGGAAAAGTCTCAATTCTTCTGTACTGCAAGTTCATACCAAGTCCGCCCTTCTTATCCTTACCCATTTTTCGCTTGGAATAACTTATTCCCGCCAAAAAGATGTTTCCATCTTTCAGTGCGAGGGTGCCGTCATCTAACCTTATCGCTTCTTTGGTCTTCTGGTTGTACTCAGCCATCAATCCAAAATCACGCCAGTTCAGATTAAAATATGCGTTGACTGCATACATATTGTACTTGGGGTCAAATCGTTCTTCGAGGGGCAGGTCATTTATTTCTGTGACTAAAGCAGACATGGTATTTTCGTCCAGCGTTCTATTCATGGCCGAAACGCCGAGGTTCAGTACACCTGAATTCAAGCTAATATTGTGTTCTGCATTTATCCCTTTTACAATTTGTGGCGAAGTACTAAATCGGTTGTCTTGAAAACCTTTTTGTTTGCCCGTAAAGGCTTTAATTACGGTATTGTCATTTATTGTGTACTTGGCACGTACCCCTTGCATGGCATAGTCAATTCCAATCAGGCGATTCTCATATGCTCTAAATATCAAGCCAGAACCAAATTGATCATAGAAAGAACCTGCTGTTAGTTCTAGGTTGCCAATGCTCTTCTTTATCTGCCAAAATCCCAAGCCTTGCCCAGAGTAGGCACCTGAAGGGTTTAGCAGATTGCTGTTGTTAAACAAATCATATCTAGCAGCAAGGTGGAAGCCTTTAATGTCGTAATTTAAAAAAAGCCAGGCTTCAGCAGAACTGATCTGTTTGCCGTATTGAGGTGAAGCTCTTTCATCTGCTCCAATCAGTGTGTCTTTCACAAAGACTGAAAAGTTGGATTGAAAATTTCCACTTAATACCCCTTCATCTTGGGCGTATACAGAAGCAAGGAAAAGCAGTAGAATGGTGGTGATTCGGAAGCGCATCATTTTGAAGCGGTAAAAATAGTTAAAACTGCTATTACCGCTTTTTTTCGTTCTTTTGAGGGGTGAATATCACAGGATTGGTCGAGCACATTGGCGCAAAGAAATCTATGCTATGTGTTGGATTGGATACAGTAGCGGAAAAACTTCCCAAAGGCTTTGAGAAAAACACAGCGGGCATGTTGGCTTTTAACAAAGAAATAGTTGAAGCAACCAAAGATCTCGCAGTGTCCTACAAAATCAATACGGCCTTTTATGAGGCCCTCGGTTTAGAAGGTTGGGATCTACTTGAAAAAACCAGAGCAATATTACCAGAGGATAGTTTTAAAATCGCCGATGCCAAGCGCGGAGACATAGGGAACACTTCGAGCATGTACGCAAAGGCCTTCTTTGAAAGAATGGATTTTGACGGTCTAACCGTGGCTCCTTATATGGGGAGCGATTCCATTCAGCCTTTTCTTGACTACACAGACAAAGTAACCATTGTACTCGGGCTCACCTCCAATCAGGGTAGTGTAGATTTTCAAACCAATCCAATTTATCAGCCCCAACTGTATAAAACCGTCTTGCAAAGCATTTCCACTTGGGGGACTACAGAACAATTGATGTTTGTAATCGGAGCAACCAAGGCAGAGATGCTGAGCGAAATACGGGGCATCATCCCTCGACATTTCTTATTGGTCCCTGGTGTAGGAGCACAAGGTGGTAGCGCTGATGATGTTTGTCGTCATGGCGCTACTTCAAACGGAGGTCTGCTGATCAATTCTTCGAGAGGAATTCTATACGCATCTTCGGGATCTGACTTCGCAGAAGTGGCCAGATCACAAGCTCAGAAAATTGCATCTGCAACAGCAGACTTTCTTTGAGACTGGAAATTGTCTAAAACAATTTGTACCTTTTTGGCGTTGAATCAATTTAAGTGGCAGAAGAAAAACAATTCAGACATATTGTAGAGCAACACGCATTTGGGGTGTGCACTGCCATCGGAGACAAATTGAATATTTCCGTTGGGCGAATCCGTATGTATTTCATTTACGCCTCATTCTTAACCTTTGGCAGCCCCGTAATATTGTACCTAATCCTGGCCTTCTTTCTCAACTTGAGAGCTTATATCCGAGAGCGAGATCGTTCTGTTTGGGATCTCTGATATTGCTGATAAACAGAGGGTTAATTGTCCAATCTAAAACACAGTTGATAAATGTAGCGTTAATAAACGTTAAGCATGCTGAGCTTCCTTTGTGTTATGCAACAACAAATTCAGCTCTTTAGAACCACCAAAGCCTTTCAGCATAATCACAAGGTTACGGCACTTAAATGCCAACACTGCGATCAGGAGTTTCTTGCCAATAGAAGAACTGCGAAATTTTGCAGCAGCAGTTGCAGGTCTCAGTTTTGGCTATCTAAGAATAAAAAGAAAGTAATCACTTTGGCAGTTCCAGCTGATATTGACGATGCATACCTAGAAAAGATCAAGAACATGCTGATCAACTACAAAGCAGCCGGGCCAGCGGCTGTTGAACATCAAGCAAAGCACACCTATCACGAGGAGGTATTTGGATCTGAACAAGAGTTGAGGCAATTCATGGCCCAAGCAGGATTTACTGATTATAAAGTACCCAAGATCGATCAGGGAATCTACTACGATGAAGGACTTACAATCAGAAAGACCGAAGAAGGCTGGCGGGTTAAGATTGCTTCTTAAGCTCTATTCGTAAACCAGGTCTACATCGTCGCTGAGCGGATGGGCTTGGCATGTGAGTACATAACCCATATCGATTTCTACGTCGCTTAGGCCTTCGCGCTCATCCATTGTTGCCTTACCACTTCGCAAACGCGCTCTGCAAGTAGTACAAACTCCAACGGTACACGAATAGGGCGGATCCATCCCCGCTTTTTGAGCGGCAATCAATATGGTTTCTTCTGGTTTTACAGAAATCTCTTTGGTCTGACCAAAAACCTCCACTTTAACTTGTCGCTCTTGAAGCTCTTCAGAGTAATTCTCTGCACTGGCCGTTTTGCTTTCCTTCTTATCTTCCGTGTGTGCAGCAGTAAAATACTCTGTATAGATGTTGTCGTTTCTCACCCCTGCCGCTTTAAGTCCATTGGTCACAACATCCATCATTGGAGATGGTCCGCAGATATAATAATGCGCTACGGGATAATTCAAGCCTAGCTCATTTCTCACTATTTCTGAAACCTTGGCTTCGGTAAGGTATCCGGTATGACCGTCCCAATCAGGACTGGGATTGTCTAAACTGTAAATGAGTTTTAGACGATCTGAATTGGCAGCAGCGAGATCTTTGATTTCGCGATCGAAAATGATACTTTCTAAATCTCTGTTGGCATAAAACAGAGTCATTTTGCTTTGTGGCTCAGCAAATAATACCGTTTTAATAATAGACAATAAAGGAGTTATTCCACTTCCACCACCAAACATAAAATAGTGATTGCTTACAGACTGCTGTGGATCTAAAGTGAATTTGCCCAAAGGTGGCATTACTTCGAGTTCATCTCCTTCTTTGAGTTCTCTGTTCAGGTAAGTACTCATCTTTCCCCCTTCCACTTCTTTGACCGCTATGGTGGGCATGGGTTCTGTCAATGGGCTAGAACAGACCGAATAAGATCTTCTAACCTCTTCTCCATTGATTACTATGCTAAATGTCAAATATTGACCCGCCTTGTATTGAAATTGACTTTGTAAGTGTGAGGGTATTTCAAATTTTACGCTCACCGCATCTTTAGTTTCCCTAGTGATTTCACTTACTTTTAATGGATAAAAACCTGCTGGCATTCTACTTTATTTTTAGCTTTTCTAATATTTCCACAGCATTAGTTGCTGCACCTTTTCTCAAATTATCAGACACTATCCACATATTGATGGTGTTCTTCAAGGAATGGTCTAAGCGTATTCTCCCTACAAAGACTTCATCCTTGTTCATTGCTCCCCTTGGGGTTGGATAGACGTTGGCTGCGAGGTCGTCTTGTACAACTATTCCTTCCGTATTCTCCAGAATCTGCCTAATTTTTGAGACCTCTATCTCAGTACCAAACTCAATATTTACAGATTCAGAATGGCCTCCAACAACTGGCACTCTAACCGCAGTTGCCGTAATAGCTATGCTTTCGTCTCCAAGAATCTTCCTGGTTTCATTAACCAGTTTCATTTCTTCCTTGGTGTAATCGTTCTCGGTAAAATCATCGCAATGCGGGATGCAATTCTTGTCAATGGGATGAGGATATACCATATTGGTGCTTTCTCCTTTATTGCGTTCATCCACCATTTGTTCAACAGCGGCTTTTCCTGTTCCTGTTACTGACTGATAAGTAGAGATGACTATTCTTTTGATGCCAAATTCTTGGTGGAGAGGGGCTAATGCCATCACCATTTGAATGGTTGAACAGTTCGGATTAGCTATGATCTTGTTCGACTTCTGGACAACATCCATATTGATCTGAGGAACGACCAAAGGAA
Organism: Bacteroidota bacterium; assembly: GCA_024638525.1. Classification (GTDB taxonomy): domain Bacteria; phylum Bacteroidota; class Bacteroidia; order NS11-12g; family UBA9320; genus JAHEKB01. Next base: position 1,930 of record JAHEKB010000068.1, on the reverse strand, counting down.
CTCCCTCTTCCATCCGCCAGGCAGATGAGTTATCGATAACATAGATCCCTTTGCTGGCAAATCTCGGAGCCCATTCTTTTGAAACCAAACCCCCTGCAGAAAAAAGAGCAACATCTATTTCCATATCTATGGCATCCGCTAGAGTAACCGTTGGATATTGCTTGCCTTTAAAGCTCACCTCTAGCCCTTTTGACTTAGCTGAGGCCACCGGAATTAGCTCATCTATAGCAATAGCGCGTTCCTCCAGCACCTGCAACATGGTTCTGCCGACCATCCCTGTTGCACCTACTACTGCTACTTTCATGCGATCTCTGGTCTCTTGTTGAGTAGAATTGATCTATCAACCAGCTCTGCCTGCTTTTGGAGATGAGGCAGTAATTCAGCCAGTTGATGAATATAAATGGATTGGAAACCGTCCGATAAAGCTTCTTCGGGTTGATTGTGTACTTCGATCATTAGTCCATCTGCGCCAGCCGCAATAGAAGCAAGACTCATGGGTCTAACCATGGATCGTTTGCCACTGCCTTGGCTTGGGTCTGCAATTACGGGAAGATGGCTTAATTCTTTGACCAATGAAATAGCTGCTATATCCATGGTATTTCTCAGCGATGTATCAAAGGTTCTGATTCCACGCTCACATAGAATGATTTGCTCATTCCCGTTTAACATAATGTATTCTGCTGCGAGCAACCACTCTTCTATAGTTGCCGACATGCCTCTTTTAAGCAAGACGGGCTTGTTCACTTTACCAAGTTCCTTCAGGAATTGGTAATTCATCATGTTTCGCGAGCCTACCTGTAGAATGTCGGCATAGTCATAGACCTGTTCCAGTAAGCTGGTGTCCATGACCTCCGTTACCACCTTTAAGCCGAATTCTCTCGAAACCTTTCCCAAGAGGTTTAAACCCTCTTTTTTTAGGCCTTGAAAAGAATAAGGAGATGTTCTGGGTTTATACGCCCCGCCGCGGATGAATTTTATACCAAGTTCTGAAATGTTCTTGGCGATCTCAAAGATCTGTTCTTCTGTCTCCACCGCACATGGACCCGCAATAATGCAAAGCTCTTGCGCACCAATGCTTTGGTCGCCCAACTGGATCACCGTTGGATCTTCTTTATGACTTCTTGCGACTAATCTGTATTCAGCCATTGCTGCAAATAAAACGTTTAGTGCTTAATTCAGTTTTGTGTAGCTAACAGAAACTTTAATGCCTCCTGTATTCGGGTCTGTATCCAAGACCACTCTAGAGTTGGTTAAAGGGAAATCTGAAGGTATAAGAAAGTAAAAACCATCAAATTCATTTACCCCCGTTTCGTTATAGGTATCAATCAAATCCTGAAGGAATCTATTAAAGTGGAATTCGTAATAGCTGTTGTTTTCCAGCAATCCTCCGTAATTATTGCTTGCGAACCAGTACTCATTAGGTGGGCTCACTGCATCTATAAAATCGAGGATGGGCTCGTTCCCTCCATCTATAGGGTCTGGCTGTAAAAGTAAAACCCTATAAGTCGCCGGATAATCCGTCGTGGAAGTCCCTGCCTTAATGTTCAAGCGAATTTTGGCCTCATTGATAACCACTTCTTCCCCCTTGGAGATAATACTGTCTAGCCCCGGAATGTCAATCTTAAGCTTTGCCCCTCCCATGGACTGAGCATAAGTAGTGTTGAAATGACCGCTGCCGTTAAATTGAGTGAGGATATCTGGATGAGGATTACCCACATCATAAAGACTAATCCTTTCACTGTTTCCACCAAAAATAAATTCTCTGCTTTCTGATCCATTGTAATAAACAGTCATTACAGAATTGGCGTTTGCCACATCTATGCCCGCCATCACACCTTGGCCGCTGGCAAAGTTTTGCTGTGGAACCAGGGCAATGCCTTTTAGGTAATCGAGAAAATCTTCCTGGGTTCCAAAAACAACCGAAGATTGA
>JAHEKB010000067.1 GCA_024638525.1 Bacteroidota bacterium | reverse complement strand
ATTACCATCTCAACGCCAAATTAGCATTCTGACCGCTTCAGGACAAAGCAATCGGGCATATGGTCTGGATCAAGAAGTTGCGCTGAATGCTGGAATCAGTCTAGAACATAAATTTAAAATTGCCTATTTCCCGGCTACATTAATCCTTGATTATTTCCATACTTCTTTTTTTAATGAAGTAGTGGTTGATCGGGAGGTTCCGGGAGCGATAAGGTTTTATAATATGGAAAATGGAACGGTATCCAATTCTTGGCAAGCGCAATTGGACCTAAATCCATTCCGCAGGACCGAACTTCGTTTCGCATACAGATACTTTGATGTTGTAAGTGAATACAACAACTACCCTCACTCCTTAGTGGATTATAGCGAACCGACCTTTAGAGCACAAAAACCCTTTGTTGCTCAACATCGTGCCTTTTTTAATCTGACACAAAGGACACGGCAATTATGGCAAATTAGCACTACAGTGAACTGGACAGGGAAACAACGAATTCCCGGTAGCGTAGCATATTTTAATGGCGAACCTTTGACAAGTATTGATAATTGGCAATTCTCAAATGCTTTTATTCAATGGAGCTTGCAGATCAGCAAACAATTCAAGAACAAGCCATTTGAGGTCTATTTGGGTATGGAGAACATCACAAATTACAGACAGAATGATCCAATATTGTTTGCGCAAGATGTCAGCAATCCGAATTTTGATGCGGGTTTGGTATGGGGTCCGATATTCGGACGTATGCTTTATGGAGGATTCCGTTGGCGGATCAAAAAGGATTATAACGAAAGTTTAAAACACGCATTAGGACACAATCATGCAAACCATTGATTTAAGGGTAGAAGGCATGCATTGCATGGCCTGTATAAGTAGTGTTGAGAAAGAACTATACAGCTTGGAAGGTGTTAGCAAGGTAGATATCAGCCTGGATAAAATGGGTGGAACAATTACTGGAGAAGAGCTTGTAACTAGAGATGCTATTTCCAAGGCTGTTTCGAGGGCCGGAGATTATAGGGCAGTCTTTGATATAGAGATGCAAGAGTCTGGTATAGAGACTACTGACAGTAACAGGAGTTACAAGCCATTGATCATACTAGCCCTATATTTGTTAGGCATTACTTCATTGATTGAATGGAGTTCAGGCATGTTTTTATGGCAGACTTGGATGCCAAACTTCATGGCTGGATTCTTTATCGCCTTTTCGTTCTTTAAAATGCTCGATATCAGGGGTTTTGCCAATGCTTATAGGACTTATGACCTCATTGCGGCGAAATCTAAGCTTTACGCATATGCCTTTCCCTTTATTGAATTAACTCTGGGATTGGCCTATCTGCTTTATCCTGACGTGGCACTAACACATCTAATAACAGCACTTATTATGTTTGTAAGTCTGTTAGGTGTGGTAAGAGCAGTATCCAGCAATACAAAAATTCAATGTGCCTGCTTAGGCACTGTTTTTAACTTGCCTATGAGCTATGTGACTATCATAGAAGATAGCCTTATGTTGCTCATGGCCCTAATTATGTATCTATTATGAAAAAATATATTTTAATTTTACTCACGGCAGGAATCTTATTTTCCTGCAATGAAACAGAATCTGATCCTCAACCGGATCCTATTCCTGAGGTCATGGAAATGACCATCGATATTGATCACAGGATCAATGATTCAGCTATTGACTGGATCAATACCACTTATACCTTAGGGGCAGGTACTAAGGTAAATATTACACGTCTGGCGTATATCCTGTCTAATTTCTACTTAATCAAAGTGAATGGAGATAGTGTTCATTTAGATGATCAATATGCTTTGATCGATCCTAAACGAGGATTGTGGTCTGTCAAACTCACAGACATTCCAATGGCCAATTACAGCGGTTATGGGTTCAGTCTTGGACTGAATTCGGATGTGAATCACGCTGACCCTAACCAATGGGATGTAAACCATCCCTTGAGCCCAGTGAATAACGCATTGCATTGGAACTGGACTGCTGGTTATATATTTATTGCAGTGGAGGGAAGGATAGCCGACAATGGTGGCTCCTATGTATTTCACTTAGCAGGTGATAGAAACCGCGTTGATTATAATTTCCCTTTGAACTTTGAAAAGAAAGAAGCAGCCTTGAATGCACAGATGCGCTTTGATTATGAAGAGATATTTGAGAATCCAAACCTTTTTGATATGGAAACTGATGGAAAATCAGCTCATACTGAAGATGGACCGGTTGCCACAGCATTGATTCAAAACCTTGCCAAAGCATTTACTGTAGAAAGTGTAGAATGAGAAGATTAAGGAATTATAGCCTATTACTTTTATTGATCCTTGGAGTAGTCAGCTGTAAGGAAGATCCTGGTGTGGATGCTGTAGACCCGCCTTATGTAACTACGCCATACGAAATCAATATTCCAACTTCTTTGCCGCCTGCTAATTTCCCCAAAGACAACAAACCTACTGTAGAAGGAGTAGAACTGGGGAGAATGCTTTTTTACGATCCCATTCTAAGCCAAGATAGCACCCAAAGTTGCGCAAGTTGTCACAATCAAGAATTTGCATTTACCGACAATGAATTGGCATTTAGCGTGGGAATACGTGGCTTAGAGGGCAATAGAAACTCCATGCCCATTTACAACCTCATGTGGCATTTGGATGGCTTCTTTTGGGACGGCAGAGCTGAATTACTTAGGCACCAAGCGGTATTACCCATTCAGGATGAGCTGGAAATGGATGAAACTATTGGCAATGTGCTTGCCAAATTAAATGAGCATTCCAATTATAGCTTGCGCTTTAAGCAGGCATTTAATGTAGAGGAGATTGATGAAGAAACATTGGGAAAAGCTTTGGAGCAATTCATGATGATTATCATCTCTGGGAACTCAAAATTTGATGTAGGCAGAACCATGGGCTTCAATAATTTTACCGACTCAGAAAGGCGAGGGTTACAAATATTCAATGCCGAGGCCTACGAAAATGATCCCAGCAACAATGGTGGCGATTGCTTTCATTGCCATGGCGCTCCTTTGTTCATGACCAGGGAGTACATGAATAACGGCTTGGATACGCTGTTTACTGATAAGGGATTTGGTGCAGTCACTGGAGATCCCAATGACGACGGGAAATTTAAAGTCCCCAGTTTGAGAAATATAGTAAAAACCGCACCCTATATGCACGATGGACGATTTGCCACTCTGGAAGAGGTCATAGACTTCTATCTAACTGGAGCTCATGCAAATTCTCCCAACATCAATGCCAATATGCATGCTTTGCAGGATAGCGTATTCCTCAGCCCTCAATCAAAGGCAGATTTGATCGCTTTCTTGAAAACCTTAACAGATAATGACTATTTGAATAATACAGAATACAGTAATCCGTTTTAAATTTGTAATACGATGAAAACATTGAAAAGAACACTCACATTCGCATTAATCCTAGCCAGCCTTACAGTCTTGGCTAAGAATATCACAACCAAGTTTAAGGTGGAAGGGCAATGCGGAGAATGCAAAGAGAACATAGAGCAAGCGCTTGATATACCTGGTGTCAGCTATGCTGAATGGAATGTAGAGAGCAAAATGCTAACGATAAGGTATAATGACAGGAAGATAGCCTTAGATGAAATCCATGGTATCATATCCAACATTGGCTATGCAACCAGTGAGCAAAGGGCCAATCTAGAAGCGCAAAAGAAATTGAGCGCCTGTTGTCAGCCTAAAACCAAGAGCTGTTGTGCCGACAAGAGTTCTTGTGCAAGCAAGAAATAACAGAATATTCTTTCAAATTGAACCCCGCTAATGCGGGGTTTTTTTATAGCCCCTTGTTTAATACTGTTTCATATATTAGCAGTATGTCTTATTTCTCCCCAAAGTTTATTGATTTCTTTAAAGGATTGGCAGCCAATAATCACAAGGACTATTTTGATGAACACCGCAAGACCTATATCAAAGAAGTCAAAGAACCATTTCAGGCATTGGTAGCAGACACGGCTCATGAGATTGGGAAGATTGATCCAGAAGTTAACAAGCTTCAGTTAAAAAATGCCATCTTTCGAATTAATAGGGACATCCGTTTTTCAAAAGACAAAACACCGTATAACCTTCATGTTTCGGCAGTCGTTTCTCCAAGTGGTAGAAAAGACATGCAATACCCTGGATTATATATGCATCTGAGTTTAGATGAAACCCATTTAGGTGGCGGAATCTATGTTCCGAGTAAAGAAAACCTAAGCAAAATAAGGCAGCATATAATTGACGATTATCCAGGCTTTCAGAAAGCCTTGAAAGACAAGAAGTTTCAAAGCCTATATGATGGTTTCAGAGAGGGTGAAATGAATAAGGTGCTGCCCAAAGAATTCAAGGAGTATGGCGAACAGTACCCCGAACTATTTAGAAAGCAGTTCTTTTATATGGCCAATTACGATGGTGAGAAGACCGTCATGCGTCCAGACCTTTTAGATTTTGTCGTAAAACATTACAAAGCAGCGGGTGTATGGGACAAATGGTTTAAAGCTGCATTAGGCATAGGCTAGCGAGTCAAAACCACCTTGCCGCTGATCCACCGTTGCCCGAGGGGGTATCGTATCAAATAGATTCCGCTGGCATAGCCATATAAATTGGTCTGTACCACACTTCCTGCTTCAATATGTGTGAGTCGCCTGAGGATTTTACCGCTCAGATCAGTGATATGCAATTCATCAATGTCCACATTGGCTTCAATATTCACTATCCCTCTGGTAGGGTTGGGATAGTATTTCCACTGCAAAACTCTGGGTTCCGGAGTAGTAATACTTCCGCTGGAATCAGTAGTCTTTGAAGAGTCAATTACTACCAATGAATCTGAATATGGCAGGTCTAAATCGGGCATTTCTTGTTGGCAATCAGGCATATAGCTCATGCTTTTAATTAAACGAACAAGTAAATCGTTCAGCATTTCTACCTCATAACTATCCGTTGAGGGTTCTATGTGATGACCGCCAATTCCACTGTGATTGGTTAAAAAAGTGTAGGTGCCATTTGTGCTCAATGCTAGAGAGCGCATTAGATATTCCGTGCCTTTATCAATGCCACTTGCCGTCACTGGAACTATGCGAATTCCTTTTGCAGCTGCTACTTGGCTTATGTTCTTCAACTTTTCTTGAATCTCGGGATTTTGATGAGGTGGGGCGTCTAGCACCAGAAATAAAATCCGGGTCCTGGCTTCTTCACTCCAGCTTAGACCATTAACAGCAGAATCCAATGCTATCTCAACAGCTTCAGGGAAGTCACCTCCACCGTCTGCACGTTGTGAGCTAATAAAAGAAGCTGATTCTGATAGTACTCTGCTAAAATCCTGAGACCTGGTTACATAAGCGTCTCCTTGATCCCTGTAAAAGACATTGCCAAAGCGGAAGTTCAATTTGCTACTGATAGCCTTGGCTTTGTATATCACATCGTTTAATTCTGCTTTCAGAAATTCCAACTCGTCGCCCATGCTACCTGTAGCATCTACCACAAAGGCAATATCCACCACTTGGCTTTGATCACAATCAGCCTTAAAGGAAATGCGGTTGTTGCCTTGGCCAAAGGGCTTAGCTTTTTTAATGAGTTTGACTTGTTCCCCATAACTGGCCTTGATATTTAGTCCTTCTTCCGCACTTGCTCCCGATTCCAAGCTGCTCCACAATTCTGCCTTACCGGTATTGTCTGTTCTTGCTCTAAAAAGAATCTCATTGCTGGTATTTCGCAATTCCAATTTGGCATTTACCAAAGGCAATCCTTCTTTGGTGGTTACTTCCACCATATAGCGGTGCAAAGGAGCAATGGACCAGATCTGTTGGTATTGACTCAATTCGTCTTCAGTTAAGTCATTCCAGAGCTCCCACTTGCTAAAATCATTTATTTCACCTGCAGTGAGCTTGCCAGATCCTACTTGAATTTCTTCCTCATAGCCGGGTGCAAGTGATTCGTCTTTTGCTACTCCATCATAATCAGCCGATGCTTCAGCAGCATGGGATCTCTTAAATACACCGCTCACTTTTCCAAGACCGCGACTGCGTTCTCTACTTGTTACTGCAATGCTTTCTAAACTTCTAGCGGGCAGTTTACGAATTTCTTCAGTCCCAATAGCACCAACTGAGTAATCCGAGTCTTCAATGGGTTTATACTTTGGTTTAGTGGGGTCCGATTTCAGATTAAAATTCGCCTTTTCATCATCGGTGACGACAAACTCCTGGCTAATCTTGTGGTATCCTGCATATAGAATCTCGCACCTATAGGTTCCTGAATCCAATTTCACATGAAAATTACCATCCTTATCGGCTAGAACAGAAGCAACTAATTCTTCACCGGAATAGATGTCAACATTGGCATAAGAGAGATCTAACTCACTGCTGAAATCTGAAATGTTTCCACTCAAAGATTGTGCTTGAATGTGTAAAGTTCCCAAAACTCCTATGAGCAGGAATATGATATGTAAAATACAAGATTGGACTTTCATATGATAGTTTATATAATATACCTTCAAGGCACAGAAGGTAAACGAAATATTTTATGAGCTGTTGTATTGCATTGAGCAGCGGTAAAAACTAGGCAAAGGCCACATTTCCGATTATTTTTGCTCCCCGAAAAATTATGGCACGAGAACTACAGATCCGAGAAGCCCTGAGAGAGGCAATGAACGAAGAGATGCGCACAGATGATCGCATTATTCTCATAGGTGAAGAAGTGGCGGAATACAATGGCGCTTACAAAGTAAGTCAAGGTATGCTTGATGAATTTGGCGAGAAACGCATTATTGATACCCCAATTGCCGAATTGGGATTTGCAGGCATTGCAGTGGGTGCAGCCATGAACGGTCTTCGTCCAATCGTTGAGTTCATGACTTTTAACTTCTCATTGGTAGCTATAGACCAGGTAATCAACTCGGCAGCCAAAATGAACAGCATGAGTGGAGGCCAATTTACCTGTGATATGGTCTTTCGAGGACCTACAGGAAGTGCCGGCCAATTAGGGGCTCAGCATTCCCAGAATTTTGAGAATTGGTATGCCAATACCCCAGGTCTTAAAGTGGCTGTTCTTTCCAATGCCTATAATGCGAAAGGATTACTCAAGTCTGCTATTCGTGATAAAGACCCTGTCATTTTCATGGAAAGTGAACAGATGTATGGATTCAAGCACGAAGTTCCAGAAGAAGAATACCTGATCCCATTGGGTCAAGCCAATATTCAAAAAAGCGGTCAAGACGTGACCATTGTTTCCTTCGGAAAAATGATGCGCGTCTGCGAACAAGCCGTCAAAGCGCTAGAAGAGAAAGGCATCAATGCAGAGTTGATTGACTTACAAACAGTTCGTCCGATTGACTATGAAACAGTGGCTAACAGTATCAGGAAAACCAACAGATGCGTGGTGGTAGAAGAGGCCTGGCCACTTGCTTCAATATCGTCTGAGATTTCCTATATGATGAGCCAAATGGTCTTTGATCACCTGGATGCTCCAATCAAAAGGGTAACTACCCGTGACGTACCCCTTCCATACGCCATTACACTTGTTGATGCATTTCTACCAAATGTAGATCGCGTTGTTCAGGCGGTGGATAGTGTGATGTACGTTTAGCGGGTTACGGGGAACGGTTTGCAGGAACAGGGAACAGGAACGGGAACGGCAACGGGAAACCGGAGCCGGAGCCGAGAGCGGAAACAGGAACGGATTACAGGAACAGGAGCGGGTCCTTCAAACTCTCAAACCCTCAAACCTGAACAAATTTGTCACTAATCACTAGTAACTCGTCCTTAGTATCTAGTCACTGTGCCGTCCTTTCAAACTCTCAAACTCTCAAACCCTCAAACCTGAACAAATTTGTCACTAGTCATTAGTCACTGGTCCCTGCTCCATTCATCCAAACCCACAAACTCTCAAACCTTCGAACTTTCAAACTTCCTATCTTTGATCCGTGAAGCAAGTGTACCGCTATTTGCATTATCTATTCTGGCGTCTGAATGGCGGTCTGCCCAATGGCTATGTGAAACAATTCATTTTGCGTAAGGCGTTCAAAACCAACGATTTTTATGCATTTATTGAAACGGGAACTCACAGAGGACAAATGGTAGCTGCTTTCAGGGATGTAGCACCAGCTATCTATTCAGTGGAACTGTCAGATAGTTATGCTCAAGCAGCCAAAAAACGATTTAAAGGTTTAGATCATGTCCGCATAATTCAAGGAAACAGCGCGGAACAGTTGCCTCTTATTTTGAATCAACAGCATGGCCCAAGTCTAATTTGGTTGGACGCACATTATAGCGGTGGAGATACTGCTAAAGGAGCAGAAGACAGTCCCATAAGCCAAGAAATTAAGGCCGTCTTAGAAAGTCCTTATAGGCATTTTGTTTGCATAGATGATGCTCGCTGTTTTGATGGCAGTGATGGATATCCGAGCATTGCTGAGCTCAAGCTAATGCTCCGGACTAAGTACATGCTCGAAGTCAAAGCAGATGTTATTTTCTGTTACCCTAAAAGCTTGGAGTAATTATCTTCCTATACACTTCTTGTTGTTGTCTTGGCTATGAGATGAATCAACACTCTTGGCCTTTATTCAGGATTGTGGCAAGTCAGAAAATCTGTTTATACTTAGTTTGGTCCCCGGGGTTATGGGGACAAGCTGTCAAAGTGGAATTAAAATCGATTATCCCCGTCTAAGAGATCGCCAAGACCACCTAGCAAACTTCCTTCACCCTTACTCTTACCTCTGCTTGGAATGGACGCTAGTACACGTTTGGCCAATCGACTGAACGGCAGCGATTGTATCCAAACTTTACCGGGACCCTGCAATTGAGCAAACCAAACACCCTCGCCACCAAATAGGGTATTTTTAATTCCTCCAACAAAAGTGATGTCATAATCAACTTGTTCCGTAAAGCCAACCAAGCATCCAGTATCAACTTTGAGTATTTCACCTGCGTGTAACTCCTTTTCAACTACGGTGCCGCCTGAATGCACAAAGGCCATCCCATCGCCTTCGAGTTTTTGCATTATAAAACCTTCTCCTCCAAAAAGTCCACGACCAATCTTCTTGCTGAATTCTATACCTATAGAAACTCCTTTTGCCGCACACAAAAAGGAATCCTTTTGGCAAATGATTCTACCTCCAAGCTCGCTGAGATCCATAGGAATAATCTTGCCTGGAAAGGGTGAAGCAAAACTTACGTGATGCTTAGAATTCCCGGTATTGGTATATGCAGTCATAAATAAGCTCTCCCCTGTGATTAAGCGCTTTCCAGCACTCCACATTTTGTCTATAAATGATTTATTTCCTTGGCCTGAGCCGTCTCCGAAGATGGTTTCCATATTGATGTTGTTGTTCATCATCATAAAGCTACCTGCTTCAGCAACAACAGTTTCCATGGGGTCCAATTCAATTTCAACGCATTGCATTTCCTCGCCAATGATGCGGTAATCAATCTCGTGGGTATTCATGCGATAAAATTAGTAAACTATCTCGAGAACCTGCCCTTGGAAAATATCCGTACTCCATTGTCCTTGCCTTTGCGAAGTTCTTTTTGTTTTTCTTCTGGTA
>JAHEKB010000287.1:1336-2444 GCA_024638525.1 Bacteroidota bacterium | reverse complement strand
CGATGCGCCATGCCTGTATTCTCAAGTTTCCAGACAAGAATGCACCACAGACAGTTGTGTTCCTATTCCAGTAAGTATCAATGCTCCCTCTTCAGCCTGTTCTGGAGATCAGTTAGAAGTGGTGGTCAATGGATTAGCCAACCAAAACTATGCTATGAACTTTGAGAACAATGGATGGTTTGAAGACAGCAGCTTTAATTTCATTGCTTCCATCAGCAAGAACTATCAATTGCTCCTGCAGGATTCTAGCCAACTGGAATGTCCGGTTCAAGAATATTTAATACCCCTTGCAGTAGACAAGTTTGGTGATGTAAATCTCCAAGCGGATAAAAGTGAGTATTGCGAAGGTCAGTCGGCAGAATTCAGTGTGAATGACTCTTCTGAAAATACGGTCTTTAATTACAATGGTATCGATGTACAAAACGGAGCCATGACCAGCTATACAAGAACCGCAGTTGGCCTTAATGACAGCATTAGAGCTGTTGCCACTCTAGGTGCCTGTACGGATACGAGTGAATATCTTTATCCATCGGTCAACCCCAGTCCAAATGCGGCATTCACTTTTGAGAGAACAGGCCCCAATTACGAATTCACTCCTGAAGAAAGTTCCAACAGCAGCTACAGCTGGGATTTTGGTGATGGACAATCCAGCACAGACCCAAATCCTACCATTGATTTTAGTGCAAGTCAAGGAATGCAGCGCATCGTTACTCTGACAGTGGTGGATGCCAAAGGCTGCAGTGCCGATAGCTCTATTGTTGTTGAAGTGCCAGATCTCAGCAATTTATACGAATTGGCTGCACTTGGTTTAAAGCTATACCCGAATCCCATACAGAATACACTGACCATAGAGTCGGATTATTCAGCGGGAACTATTGTAATTTACGATATCCATGCTCAAGAAGTAGCTGAGCTGGAAATCATTGCCGGGGCGCAAAGCGTCGATCTTTCTCATTTGGCATCGGGTCAGTACATACTGAATATTGATCTAGATGGTGAAAGAAAGCGCATCCTGATCACCAAAGACTAATGAATGTGATCCCCCAGTTCATGGGGGATCATAAGTTCTACCTCTTCTTTAGCAGGCGAAGTAGCGGTTTGCAATTTT
>JAHEKB010000287.1:0-1326 GCA_024638525.1 Bacteroidota bacterium | reverse complement strand
AACCTGCATTGAGCCAAGCAGAATACCAGAAGCATGCCGTTAAATGAATAGAGGCCCTCAAACGCCTTTCGACCATTCCGTTGAGCATATTGTGGTAGCGCTCGCAATACTTTCTTTCTACTACCAGTGCAGCACGTCCATTTCTTTCCTCATAGGCCATGCTCCTTTGCTTATGTTCTGACAACAGCAGGTCGAAGGCCAAGACCGAGTCAACGGCAGTGTGACTCTCTTCAATAATTTGCCAAATACTCTGCAATGGATGCTCAATCGACTTAAGGTCTGGCGTAAGCAAATTGTATTTAGTGATATACAGTTCCACCAATCGGCTTTCCCATAAAGAGTGGATACCGTGCTGTCCACTGAGTTGACCATTGTAATTAGAACAAGTGTGCAGAGGTACATGAGCATCGGACAGATAATGTCCTAAATCTGCACTGATTCGCAGTATTTGACCTTCATCCACAAGCTTAAAAGCTCTAATTAGGGAATAGTATTGCCTGAGAAGATTCCACGGAAGTATCCCGTGCTCAGCCAAACTGTCTTCACTGTATTTGGCCACAGCAGAATCCCAATAGTAGGGGAGTGTATCCAAGGGCAAAAACTGCTCAAATTGATCTATGTCTATATAGTGCTTAGCCCCTTCATTTTCTACTACATATCTTCTCTGATCTGCCTTAGTAGACCAAGCTATCATCTCATGGGCATGAGCTCGATAAAAGGCAAACAAAGGTTGAGGCAATGCGAGTATGGCGTGCAGATGGATCTGTTGATGGGCAAAGAAACCCCAAGCCTGTATGCTGATAGAGAATAAGGATAATGCAAAAAGGGCAAAAAGACGCATGAACAATCCTAGGGAATGTCCTGCTCATTTTTGGGTTTTATGTGATAACGGAACACAAAATCTTCATTGTCGTTAGGGTCAAAGAAATCATCCTCTTCTTCCTCTTCTTCGTCTTGGAAATAGACTTGTTTTTGAGGGCCTTTTCTTCTAAAAACCCAAGCGGTAACAACACCTGCTATCAATCCCGACAAATGGCCTTCCCAAGAAATGTTTTTACCTATGAGTCTTCCGTAATCAGGGAATATCCCGTAGATGAGGCTACCGTATAAAAAAATGAGAATAAAGGCAGCAGCGGTGCTGTTCTTGTTTCTATTGATGATGGCATGGGTAATCAGAAAGGCGATAAAGCCGTAAACTAACCCACTCGCCCCAATGTGGTTGCTGGGCGGATTAGCTATAAACCAGGTCAATAGTCCACTTAAAAGGTATACAGCAACAATGATTTTGGCTTTCTCCTCTTTGAAGTACAAAAAGATAAAGCCGAG
>JAHEKB010000066.1 GCA_024638525.1 Bacteroidota bacterium | reverse complement strand
GTCTTTGTGCCAAAGTTCTTCAACGGCATTGCCACTTACTCTTTCTAAGACATCGATTAGGTCGTGATCGCAGTTGGAACCTGGAAAAATAACTACACCAAACTTCATCTTGCAAAGCTATACTTTAGTGTGAGCATCTAAGAGCATGGGACTAAAAAAATTGCATTAATTCTAGTCCTGTAAAAGCGGCGGTTTTAGATTTAATCCTGAGCGCTGATGTAATCCTTCAGATAGCTAAAGCAATGATTCAACTCTCCCTCTGAAGTAGTTATAGTTGCCTTATCGATTATGCCTTGAGTATCGCCCTCAAGTAGCAGGGGAATAATGTGCTTAAGCAGCAAACTGCCAAATTCTTGACTGGCCTGTTTAGGCATTTCGGTAGGCAAATTGGTTACAGCCATAACATCTATGCTGTCTGGGCTGTACTTTTCAACCTTTTTCTGTAGTTTTTTAGACCATCCAAAGGTGGGATTGTAAATGTCTGTAGCTTCCATGGTAATGGGCACACTCCCTTCCACATCGCAAGTAATATCTGCTATTACATCTATGCTAAAGTCTTCTCTTGCTGTATCTTCTTTTACAAACAAGGGAGGCATATCCTCTTCCCAATACATTCCGTTTATAAGAATGTCTGTGCAGCTTAGGTAGGGCTCAAAGCAAGAGCTATAGGCGCTGTGCTCGGCATAGAAATGTTGGTCGTCCCAAGCCTTTCCGTCTTTTCGCTCATAGATGTCTTCGCTTTTCAATTGAACAAAAACGGACTCCTCATATGATTGGCTTCTAAATTCTTGGCTACCAACTTCTGTTATCTGCATTAGTTCAAGAACTTCGCGTATTCCGCTGGCTACTCTTCCATTGCCCGTATAAGCAATTTTTAAACCCTTGGGTCTCACAGACTGCAGCAACTTCATGCATTCATCATAACCGGTGGTGGTATAAGCAGCCGGTAGCTGATAAAGTTGGTGTTTTTCACCCCAGCAAAGAAAAGCGTTATAAGCCCCTACTATGCCTGCCCATTTACCAAAGCCTAAAATTCGGCCACCATTGGGCCAAAGCAAAGGTTCATAATCAATTAGGCTAATTTTTTTCGCAATGATCTCTTGCAATAAAGCCCTGTTGTATTCCTGCGCCTTTATGGTATGAGAAAAGAAGAGGTAGGTCTTATTGGGGATTAACTGTTGTGTTGGAACTTCTTTTATTCCCAAAAGAATATCACAATCCGAAAGGTCGCTAACAACGCTTAGCCCAATATCCCTATAATCCTTATCGGTAAAGCATCGGTCTGGAGATGATTCCACCACCAACATCTGTTGGGGGTATTGTTCCATAAAGCGTTTGCAGAGATCGGGTGTTAGTGCTACTCTTTTGTCGGCGGGTTGCTTCCATTCTCTAATCAGACCAATTTTCATGCCGGGCAAAGCTAAAAAAAAAGGCGCTGCGAAAGCAGCGCCTTTTAATTCACAAATAAATAATCTTATTTAATCAGTAATTTCTCGGTATAAGTACCGTTTTCAGTTTCCAAATTCAGGAAGTAAATTCCTGTGGTATAGGTGCTCAAGTCAAAACGCTCAATAGGTGCAACAGCATTTATCTCGCGCTGATCAATCACTACACCTTGTACATCCATTACAGAGATGCTGTAGATTTCAGTGTTTAACTTGGATGCATCAACAGTCACCACATTTTGTGCTGGATTTGGGTAAACATTTAAGTTGCCTATGAACTTATCGCTGATAAATGCAGTGCTTTCTGGTTTACTGAAGTACATATTATCCATATAGACAATTGTACCACCAGCAGGTGCGGCACTCAGAATAATCTGGGCTATATTCTCTCTACCGGTCATATTTACAAAACTGTCTAGATCCAGTCTGTACTGAATCCATTCTTCATTAGCAGGAGCATCAAATACAAGCTCATGCTCGCTATCATCACCGCCTTGGAAGCCACCATCTGCACCAAAGTCAACTATTTTAACTCTAAAAGTTGTTGCATTTGGAGTCCAAATGTCCACATTGAAGTGAGTCATGGAAGAAGCATCAATCAGATCAGCACCAACAGTTTCAATACCAACAAAATCTAAGTCGCTGTATTTCTTCACGTTATTCGTGCCAATCGTAATGTCTTCAAGTGTGGCTGCAGACCATGAAGTTCTGAAGGTGGTCACGCTTACATTGGTGAATGTGTCACAAAACAAGGAAATCACATTTTCTTGAAGATCAGTAGGCTGTGGAGCAGCCATGCTAGGTGCAGGTACACCGCCCAAAGATTGGCTAGTGAAATACATATTGTCTACGTATACATCTACAATTCCGGTAGGTAGACCAGAGAGAATGATCTGAGAAATGTGATCTCTACTGGTCATATTCACAAAGCTGTCTAGGTCAAGGTGATAGCTAATCCACTCATTCTGAGCAGGAGATGCAAACACCAACTCGTGCTCGGTGTCGTCTCCGCCTCCAAAAGCATTGTCTGCTCCAAAGTCGACCAATTTGACTCTAAATGTGGTAGCGTTGTCTGTCCAAACATCTAAATGAAAGAAACCCATTCCGCTTGCATCTATCGAATTTGCACCGACAGCTTCAATTCCTACGAAATCGAGATCTTGGTATTTCTTAATGTTATCAGAACCAATCATAGTATCTACCAGAGTGGCAGCAGACCATGATGTTCTAAAAGTATTAACAGGGACATCGGTATAGGCGTCGCTAAACAAAGAGATAACATCTGCAGATGCTATGCTTGGACTTGTAGCAGCTGTATCAGGATTTCCTGCAAAGGAAAACATGCTAATGCATACCAATAAGAGAGTGTAAATGTTTTTCATATTTTTATTAATTTGCCCAAAGTTCGTCAATTGAACTTAAAGTAAAAAATACTAGAAGCCAATTTTTTGTATATATTTGAAACTCAACTAGAAAAATATTAATTGGAAGCGATTGACACCTATAATTTAACGAAAAATCAAGACATATTTAGAGAATATCTGCAATTTGGTTTGTCTGTCGACTGCGTGGTTTTTGGTTATCAGCAGGGCCAAATTAAAGTGTTGCTTGTAGAAAGAGATATGGAACCTTTCAAGGGCAATTGGGCTTTGATTGGAGACCTAGTACATCCTAAAGAAGATCTGAGAGAATCGGCAAGCAGAGTGCTCACTTCATTAACGGGGCTCACGAACATCTTTATGGAGCAGTTCCACACCTTTGGAACTCAAGATAGGCATCCTATTGGTCGAGTTGTAACCGTTGGTTATTATTCATTAGTTAGGAGCAAAGATTACCACCCCATCGCATCTTCCTGGGCCAAATCAACTAAATGGGTAAATATACACGAGCTTCCAGAACTGGCTTTTGATCACGACAATATTTTAACTAAAGGAGTAGAAACCCTAAAAAAGTCAGTACGAAGAAGACCGGTAGGTTTTGAGCTATTGCCCACTAAGTTTACTTTGTTGGAGCTTCAAGCACTTTATGAAGCTATACTGGGCTATAAATTTGATAAACCGAATTTTAGAAAGAAAATTCTTGCAATGGATCTGTTGGTCCCACTAGAAGAAATGCAATCCAATGTTTCTCACAGGCCAGCTCGGCTCTATAAATTTGACCTTGCCCGCTATGAGGGTTTGAAAAAACAAGGCTTCGTTTTCGAGCTATAAATTACATGAGAATTAGCCAAGAATCAGCATACCAATCAGGGGGCCTTTGAAAGCTTTAGATTGGGGATTAATTGGCCTTTATTTCCTTGCTATTTTTGGTGTAGCGGCCTATTTCTTTATTCAAAGAAGAAATAGTGTAAGGACTGCGGGCAACACCGAAGAATACTTTATGGGCGGCAGAAACCTGAGTTGGTGGGTTATTGGCGCATCCCTTTTTGCATCTAATATTGGGTCAGAGCACCTTATAGGTCTTGCCGGAGCAGGAGCAAGGGGAGACTTTGCAGCAGGGCAATTTGAAATTTTGGCAGCCCTCATACTTCTGGTCTTGGGGTGGTTTTTCGTCCCCTTTTATATGCGAAGCGGCGTGTTTACCATGCCAGAATTTCTAGAGCGCAGATACGATGCTTGGGCGCGTTCATACCTTAGTTGGGTTTCCATTATAGCATACATACTCACCAAGATATCGGTGACCATATTTGCTGGAGGCATAGTATTTACTGCTCTTTTGGGCATAGACTTTTGGACTGGAGCCATACTCATTGTGGCGTTCACCGGACTTTACACCATTATAGGAGGCCTTAAAGTAGTGGTCTATACGGACTTTATTCAGATGATCGTTTTGTTGGCAGGATCCATAGCGTTGACCTATTTTGGGCTTCAAGAATTGGGAGGCTTAGAGGCCTTTAGAGCTAAAACAAGTCCTGAGAATTTAAGCCTTTGGCGAGATGTAAATGATCCTAATTTTCCATGGACGGGAATCATATTCGGAGCACCCATTTTGGGTGTATGGTATTGGTGTACCGACCAATTCATTGTTCAACGCGTCATTTCTGCCAAGAACATTGACCATGCCAGGAAGGGGGCCATTTTTGGTGGCTTCTTAAAGCTTTTACCCTTGTTCTTATTTGTTGTGCCCGGCACCATTGCATTGGCCTTGTCTGTGGGTGAAAATCCAATCATCAGCTTTCCAATGGAGAACGGTGAAGCAAATTACGATGCCGCTCTGCCTCTGCTCACCATGAGCATCTTACCTGCGGGTTTAAAAGGTTTGGTAGTCGCTGGTTTGTTGGCTGCCCTAATGAGTTCGCTTTCTTCGGTATTTAACTCTTGTTCAACCCTATTTACCATGGATATTTACCGCAAGAGATATCCAGAAAGTTCTCAAAAGAATTTGGTAAGAGTGGGTCAAATATCCACGGTAGTTCTCGTGTTGTTGGGCATAGCTTGGATTCCTCTAATGGAACTGATTAAAGGAGGCTTATTCCAAAAGCTGCAGAGCATACAAGCCTATATTTCACCCCCCATAGCAGCGGTCTTCCTCATTGGTATTTTTAGTAGAAAGATTACCGCAAAGGCAGCAAAGATTTCTCTATTAACAGGCGCTGTTCTAGGTACTGGAAGATTAATCTTGGAACTTAATCAAGATCAATTGAGCGGTCCATTGCTTTATTTTACGAGCATTAACTTCTTACACTTTGCCGTGCTGCTCTTTGTGATTTGTGCAGCTACATTATTGCTCTTGTCCAAGCCAAAAGACCGGCGAAATTTTGAAGAAATTAAAGACATTGTCTATGAGAAAAGCGTAGGTGTTTATGAGGGCTCTAAGGTGAATGTGGTGCTCTCTGTAATCCTTGTAATTTGTGTTCTGGCTATCTGGATGATTTTTAGATAGTTTTGGAACGCGTGGTATAGGCTAGAGTTTCTGAAAGACCCGCAAGTAGTCCACATGCATACTTTGAGGGAAGCTGGTAGTCTGATCAGGTGAGCCTGGCCAATTGCCCCCCACAGCCACATTAAACAAAAAGAAAAATTCTTCTTGAAACTCTGACATATCTGAGCCTGTGATAGATAAGCTGTTGTATTTGACATCATCTATATACCACTCAATTAATTGGCTGTCCCATATAATGCTGTACACATGAAATTCATCGGCTAATTTCCCTTGGCTTAAGATGTAGGAATTGCCACTAGAAGCATATTGTCCATTGGCATCCCAATGAGCCGTTCCATGTACTTTATTGTCTCCAAGTCCAACGCCATTGCCGCCAACCATTTCCATGATATCGATCTCTCCGCATTTGGGCCATCCGATACTCGCATGGCTTTCGCCCAGCATCCATAGAGCTGGCCAAATTCCTTTGCCCGCAGGCATTGCCGCGCGTATATCAACCCTACCGTACTTGAAAAACTTTTTTGTTTGAGTCGTAATCCTTGAAGAAGTATAGGCACTATTGGCGACCTGTTGTTCCTTGGCCGTGATGCTTAGATAGCCATCCCTAACAGACACATTCTCTCTCAGGTAGTATTGAAGTTCATTGTTGCCCCATCCCCATTCGCCGGTTCCGAGCTCAAAATTCCAATAATCTGTGTTTAACTGCTTGCCATCAAATTCGTCATTCCAAACTAGGCTGTAGTTGTCATAAGACAATGGTGTAGTGTAACCTGTGGTGGGTATCCCTCTTGCGCTACTGCCCGCTGCCCGATCTAAGGTAATGGAATCAACCCATTCGATGAATTGGGAGGCTGTAGCATGAGCCCGGACCTTGACTAAATACCTTCCTGTATTCAGGTAGGTATAGCTCAGGTTGCCATCTAGACTCTCTTCCTGATGCAAAGATTCTCCGTCCTCCAGATAGAAACTGAAGTAGTTAGCGTTAAGCGCTGTTGCTTTGAAATCGACTAGGCCATCAATGTCTGCAGAGATCTCAATATTCACTGCAAGATTTGATGGCAGAACCAGTTCGGCAGACTCCTCTTCAGAACAGGAAACAACCATAAGCAAAATGCTAAGGGCAAAGATTTTATTAATCCAAAGCATGGCTTGGCAATATAAAAAAGGGGCGAGATACATCTCGCCCCTTTGTGTAAAATCATTACAAGGTTTATTTGCTAAAATAAACATTGTCTAAGTACATGGTGGTCTGTTGATACGGAGTACCTACAAAAATGTATTGCGAAAGATTAGCTCTTGCAGCAAGGCCTGTGAAGTCAGACAATGGAACTTTATAATGCACCCATTCGTTTTGATTTGGAGTACTCAAAGTAAGCTCGAATTCAGAGTCGTCGCCACCCTGATAGGCATTGTCTGCGCCAAAGTCAACCAATTTAAATTTGATCTCTGTGGCATTTGGGGTGTATACATCAAATTCTATATGAGTCATGCCCGAAGCATCGATTGAATTTTCTGCAACAGTCTCTATACCCACAAACCCAAGATTGGTGTACTTCTTTACATCGTTTGATCCAATCTGAATCTCTTCAAAGTCAGAAGCTGACCAGTCGGTCTTCCAAGAATTCACGGCTACGTCGGTATAAACATTAGAAAATAGGCTGATTACATCTGATGCTGCTGCGGTTGGATCAGAAGCTGTCGTTGTTGGGTCTGTAGTACTAGATCCACCGTCTACAGGTACATAATCTGGCACTAAGCGGACGTACCACATGGTGTTTGGATCCTTGGTATCTATGTAGCGAATACGCATCACAGAATCTGTAAGTTCCATGAGGGTGTACTCGCGTACTCCAGTATACAGGCCGATAAAGGCATTTCCAGAAATCACGATAGTGGTGTCCTCATCGCCTTTGACTAAATTCCAAGTTTCGTCCAGTTGATCTGAGAAAGGTGCCGAATAATCGTCCGCGTTGGCAAAGGCGCCAGGGAATTCTGATTGGTGTCCAGTCTTAACAAAAACACGTCCGCCGGTCTTGTGGTCAAAACCAAAGCCCGCCAATTTGAAAACGTACATATCGTTGTATAAACCACTGGTAGTCTTGGCCAATGCTGTAGCTTGCCACCATTTTGGGTAGTAGCCATCAAAATCTGCGTTGGTTGGATGTGGTCCAACGCCCAGGTGTTCAAAACGGGTTGAATCTATCACCCAATTGCGCTGGCCTGGTCCGGAAACCCCGCCGGTTAGCATGGTAATTAATGGATCGTTCAACAATCCGGGGTCGTCATTGGCAATCACAACATCTTGGCTGCTGCTGGCACTTCCTCCGGAATTGAATACGGTTAAGGTCACGGTGTAAGTTCCGGCCAATGGGTAGGTTCCTTCTACCATTGTTCCTTCGGCAGTCTGTCCATTGCCCAGATCCCATTTAGCTGTGAGATCGGGGTTGGAAGCCGTGAACTCAATGATGTTGTCATTAGCTGAAGAGGCCTTAAAAGTAAAGGCCGCATCTGCTTGGCTTGGAGGATCTCCCAAAGAGGGATCATCCTTGTCTTTGCAGCTGCTTACCCCAATAAAGAGCAGCGCTACTAGTGCAAAATTTAAAAGTGTTTTCATTTGTTTTATTTTAATAATTTGGGTTTTGGCTCCAGTTTCCTCCTGCAAGGTCAATTTCTACCTGTGGGATTGGAAAGAGCTCGTGTTTGTTTGTTATAAATCCACTGATGGCGTTGGCTGCTTCACCTGTGCGTACAAGGTCAAAGAAACGGTGCCCTTCGCCAGAAAGTTCAAGTCTTCTTTCATGCCATATATCTGCCGACAAACCCGTTCCTGAAGAACTAATGTCATCTAGACCAACTCTGTTTCGTACTTCGTTCACATAGTCTCTGGCTTTGGCGTCATTTGGTCCCGATTTGCGGTTATGAGCCTCGGCGGCCATCAGAAGTACATCGGCGTAACGAATCACTATGTGATTTAGCGGGCTGGTCAGGTCATCGTCTGGAAGCCCCAATTCATTCGCCTTTTTGATGTATTTGTTGTTGAAGTATCCCGTATGTCCACCTGCTCCGATACCATAAGATACGGTACTCGGGTCTGCTTGAGCATTTTTAAAGGCCTCAATATCTAGCACGCTAGCATCTCGTCTAAGGTCACCGGTATCAAAGGCTTGAAAAAGATCTGCTGTTGGCAAGTTGTAGCTGTTGCCTGTGGCATAAATGGGTCCTTTATAATTCCTGATTCCGTGGAAACCCACCGCAGCGTTACCTTCCAAACATATAAAGCATCCGTAACCTCCTCCTTCAAGTCCTGTGTATTGAATGTCAAAGACAACCTCTGAATGACCCTCATTTAAGACTGTGAACAGCTGGGTATAGTCATCTATTAACTCATACGGACCTTGGTCAATTACCTGATCTAGGGTTATTGCAGCTTCTGAAAATTTATTCTGATACAGCTGTACTTTACCCAGTAAAGCCAAAGCAGCGCCTTTGGTAACCTTTCCCTTAACTATATTGCTCCAGTCCAAAGTCTGCACTGCAAAATTCAGATCAGCTTCTATTTGGGTATAGACCTGGTCTTTGGGGGTTCGGTCTAGTTCTCGAACTTCTTCAATACCTAGGCGTTTGTCAATAATAAGTGGGACATCACCAAAAAACTTGACCAATTGAAAATAGTAAAAGGCTCTCAAGAATCTTGCTTCAGCGATGATCATATCCTTGCCTTCAAAATCGATTTTGTTCTGGTGCTCTAGCAGGTAATTGGCACGGGTAACCCCTGCATAATTCCAGCGAAAGATATCGCGCAATTCATTGTTAACTGCATCGTGTCGCATTTCGTCGATTTCATGCAATCCTTCAGTATCGGTAACGCTTTCCCCACCAGCAATGGAATTGTCAGAGGCGATCTCACCTACCCATAAATGAACATAAGAGGCTTGAAGCAGGTCATAGGCTCCAATCAGTGCACGTTCAAAGTCCTCTTTGTTCTCGAAGAAGTTTTCTGCATCCTGCGTAAAGAGTGGATCTATGTCTAGGAATTTCTGACAGCTAGGACCTATCAGTAGTATGAAGGTCATCATGGCTCCAAATCGAATAATTATATTTAGTCTGCTCATGGCTTAGAATTGAATGTTTAGTCCTATCATGGTAGTTCTCGCTTGTGGATAGAATCCATAGTCTATCCCTGCCGACAATGGTCCTCCTAGAGATCCAATATCAGGGTCAAAACCTCGATAATTGGTCAGGGTCCAGAGGTTGTTGGTGGCAATGTATATT
>JAHEKB010000286.1 GCA_024638525.1 Bacteroidota bacterium | reverse complement strand
GCAGTTTTTCAGCAGTTTCTTCGAGAATCTGATCCGGGTTAGGAAATGCCTTGACTGAGTTGTGCAGCAGTGGAGTCATGATCTGAGCTGGCGACACCAGATTTATTCTGATGCGGGGACCGTAGTCCCTGGCTATTTGTCTTACCAGTGCTGGAAGTGCTCCCTTGGAAGCCGTATATGCCGGGTGATTAGGGAAGGCATGATGCGAGGCTACCGATCCAATAATTACTATTGATCCTCCATCTCTTTCAAGCATCAGTGGGATCGCATATCTGAGAAGATAAAACACGGCATTGAGATTCGTAGCAATGGTGTCTTCCCAGTCGTCAATCGATACTTCCGTAATGCTCCCGATGCCAAGCTGTCCCGCGGCCAATACCACGTAATCTAACCGGCCTGTCTGATTCCTGGCTGAGTCGACAAGCAACTTGTTCAGTGCCGGATCTTTAACATCTCCGGGAACAAAATGTCCATTGCCCTGCAACTTCGCTTCCAGGGCGGAACCTCGCTTTTGATCCCTTCCACTGAGAATGACTCTAACATTCAAATCAGACAAAGCCTCCGTAATGTTTTGGCCCATGCCACTAGTCGCACCCGTGACTATCGCCGATTTGTTGGAAAATTCTTTCATCTCTCACATTTAAAATGAGGAATAGTTTTTCAGCTGGCAACCAGTAGTCATCATACTTCAATTCTGCTCAACTATATCTTCAAGGAGATCTTGGACCGATAAAGGATACCTGTTATCGCTACGATCAAAAATGCGAACAGCATGGATTTCGTCAAACCAATCGCTCCTGTCCGCACAATCATAGGAAGGCTAAGACCGAGCAGCGTAATGATTGCATAATAAAAATAGGGCACCAGGTAGCAGGTAAGCGTGCTCTTGCCGGCAGGACCAATCACCCAGGTCCATTTGTCCTGCTTCTTCAGATCCACAAGCCAATACAATACCGAGTAAGCGATGAAACTGATACCAGTGCAAAATCCAATCCAGGACGGTGTGGCCTGGATCTTTGAAATGCCCCAAAATGGTCTGGTAGCGAACCCATAAAGCAGCAGGAGAAGACCAAGAAAGAACAGTATCGACATAAATCGGTTTGGAATTCCTCCTAAGCTTGCCTTCTTGTATAGAGCTGAGGCAACTACTCCGGCCATGGTAAAGGCAGCAAATGCTCCGCTTCCAACAATCCAAACATACTGCCGGATCCCTTCGGCAAAATCGAGCCATCCGGCGAAATCTGCCATATTAAACAGCAGAAAGAGAATCCAGGCGATAGCAAGCCCCAAAATAGTTCTCCGGAAAATCAGGTAGATCAGAGCACTGGTCAGGTAAGCCCAGCCGATCAAGCCCAAGATACCCCACCAATAGGTTCTCATCCAGACCACCTGCTCTGCCGATCCCCCCCGATAGATCAAAGCGAGAACGATCAAGATTATTACACCAGTAATAATGAGTGTATTGGAGAATGTCTTTGAGAGATGGGTTCGCTGATAATTGTTCCAAATCAAAACAAATGCTCCTGCCATGAGAATCTGCCACCAATATCTTCCGATCACCACTCCAGCAGAGTACATGTTTTCCAGATTGACCATGAAAACACCCATGATCAGTAGCGCGAAAGTACGTTGCATAATGTGGCTTACGACCTGGGATATGGTATGCTCCTTTTTGAGCCTATTGTCTATGGCGAAGGGTATAGAGAGACCAACTATAAAAAGGAAAGCTGGAAAAATTACATCAGAAAACCCCAGATAATCTTCATCTCCCTTGGCATGCATCAGCCATTTTGGAATATTTTCCAAGGTCCAGAAATCATTTACGAAGATCATCAGCAACATGGTCAGTCCACGAAGCACATCTATGGACGCTATTCTCTTCGGCATCTTTTTCAGAAAGGAAGATTATTGTCTTGAGTCGGAATGAAAATCCCCCTTCAAGGCTTTAAATAATTGTTTGAAGCTCCATATGGACCCGGTTAGATTGTCTTCAACACTTTCAGCATCCACTTCCTCGTACTTTTCCAAAAACCCTTCCATCCCTGACCACACCGTCTGCATCATGCCGAGATGGTTCTTTGCAATGTCCGGATTTGCGTTTTGGCGTAGCCGGCGCCAGTCTTCCACTTGCTGCAGTGCCACATTAGCCCTTCGCCACGGACAAGTCACTACCCGAAATCCTTTCATTGCAAAATACACGGCAGTAGGTTCCGCTCGTTCGTAATGCCAATCGCAGATGACCACATCTTTGGGAATCAAATCGACAGCCCGGTGTGTGTTATTCATACTAGCTTCCCACATACCTATACCGGTGGTTTTACCGTCAATCAATCGGTCTCCCCAGATCCAAAGTTCGCGGTCAGAGGCAGCAAGATGATTTCGAATCTTTGTGACTTCCATAGCAAAAAGCTCTGCCTTATCCCTCCCCGAACACCTGGGGCACTTATCGTCGCCGAGAT
>JAHEKB010000065.1 GCA_024638525.1 Bacteroidota bacterium | reverse complement strand
AGGACCAAATCCGGTTTTAGAGCTTCACGCAATTTAATCAGGTCGTCCAATATGGCTTGTCGATGAAAGTTAAACGTTCGGACTTCGTAATCATAAAGGTAGAGTTGCTCCGGTGGAATTCCCAAACTCGCCGTGGCGGCTTTTACCTCGGTGATTAATATATCTTCGGGAAAGGCGGGAAGCACAGATTGCTTGCATGCAGAGAAGGTTGCATAGTGAACTTCTTTCCCTTCGTTGATCCATTTGTGAATCGAGGCCCCACAACCGAATTCGCCATCGTCGGTATGGGGTGCCAGTATCAGTATTCTATTCTTATCTCCCAGCATAAATCAGTTGGTAAATATATCCCATTCGTTTGTATAGCTTTCTAAAGCTGTCTATTCGCCAATTTTGTACGTAATAATCTCTTTTAAACAGGAGTTTGAAACTGCTTTTAAGTAGATCAACAAATAGAAGAACAATTGCTATTACTAGAGCTTTGATGGCAGATGTCCATTTGTTTCCAGCCATGTATTTGGCCTCGTCTTTACCCCTTTGAAAACTTGCATGAAGAAACCACGAGACCTTCAGCTTATAAGTTGCTACCACGTGCTTAATCACCAAGTTTGGTATGTAATAGAGTTCGATCCCTTTGGAACGCATTCGGTCCTGTAGGTCAGATTCCTCGCCGTATCCCACTTTATTGCCTATCATACCCAAGTCAGGGTTAAAACCCTGGAATTTGATCAGCAATTCTTTCTTGACCGCAAAAATGCCGCCGCTTAAATATTCACCTTTTGACAGGGAAGTAGAGCTGTTATATGGCATTCTATTGGACGCATACTCAGACTTGTACCACCTTGGTTGCCCAAAGTGATACCATGGAATATAGACCCCGCCAAAGACCTCATATTTATCACATGATTCCAAGGCAATTTGAACGAGCTTGGAATCAGCCAATGCGTCGTCGTCCAAGTAAAGGATGAAATCTCCTTCTGCTTCATGTATAGCCCGGTTGCGCGCATGTGAAAGCCCTGTTGATTCCTCGCGCACATATCGAACATCCTCAAATGTCCTGCAAATTTGCTCAACGGATTGACTGCCGTTGTCAATGACCAGAATTTCGGAATCTTCTGAAAGTTGCGGATATACGGCTTCCAAACAGAGCTTTAGGAGTTCAGGTCGATTGTAAGTGCATATGGCAATACTGAGTTTGATAGTTGGCAAATTTAGGTCAGTAGAATAGCTTTTTTATAGCGTTCTAAAGCCATTCGATTTCGTTTTACTAGCTCTTGGTCATTTAACGCCGCCCTCAAGCTTTCCTCGAGCTCTTGATATGAAGTGACACAGTCGATACCCAGTTTTTCCCAATCGTCCATGAAACTTCTGCGGCCGGTTAGATTGCAAAAGAGACCAAGTTTGCCATTTTTCATCGCATCTATCACTGACAAACTATATTCAGAAATGAAAAGATCTCCTCTCTTCCAATCCTCTTCAAGACGCAACTTTGATACTTCTATGTTTGGCAAGGAGCTTTTGAGTACCAATTTATTAATTCTCTTCAGTGCATTAGGTCCTTCCGCCCTTGGACCACTCATTGTGGGATGCGGTCTAATAACAAAGTCCAATTCTGGAAAGTGCTTTGCTAATTTGACAAAGGCTTCGATTAAGAGATCCGTGTCCGAGCGATTGATCAGGGCCGTCCAATCACCAGCGTGATTGATGGAAAGTATTACTGTTTTGATGTCTGGATATTCAACTTCTATATCAAAGTCAAGGGAACGCATAAAGTGTGGACGCTGAGCAATGGTTCTTATTGCGTATTTCTCAAAGAAGTTGAGGTCATTTCTGTCAATGGGTATATAGTAGACGGATTTGAATGGGAAGGCGAACAGATAAGGCGGGTAGACCTGTGGCCTATATGCGTCTCCAGCGACAACTACGCGCTTACTGCTGCTATAAGGACGCAGGTTTAACAATTTCCCACTATCGTGTAAGCCAATCAATTGAAATTCATTTTTTGTTTGGCTGTTGAACATGGGTATGATCCATCTTTTTTTCAGTTCAAGACTCTTTTTAAGGGCCAAGCGATAGTTAGAATGAATATTCCATCTCTGTCCTTCAAATACAAAGCTGTCTACCCGTCTGGGTAAAATGGAGCGTAATAGAGCCTTGATGTGGTAGACCATTATTTCCAGCTTAGGTTGGTTAAAGAAGGTCTTCAGAATCTGCCATCCTTCTGATATATCAAGAATAATTGCGCCGCTGGATTTCCAATATTTAAAGCTTATACCCAAATTGACCGGATCAAAAGAGCCACAAAACACAAGGCTTTGCTCAATATTGAATTTGTTGTTTAGGGCCTTGTGGATGTATGCATTGCGACTGTAGTTCATTGACTTCTTAAAGCGGTTTATGTATACGGAAAACTGGTTGATTTGCCGCTCATTCTGCTCGTAAGCCATTTGGTCAATAGCCTCCATGTCCTCGTCATTATTGAATAATCCAAAATGAAGAAATTCAATTTGAGCTTTAATCTCTGAAGTCAACTGTTTGCGTTCGTAATCAAAAAGGCAGTGAGAACTCAACAAGATTAATGCTTCACAGGGGTTCTTTTTGAAGTATTCAATCAGCTCACTTATGTTAGTACTACTGTTGAATACCCAAAGCTGGTATGATTTATCAAGCTCTGACATCTAAGCTCCCAATAAGGGCTTGAGCTCCGCTTTTAATAGCTGTATAAAAGAGCCCTTGTTTTCGTCGAGATATCTTTCAATCTCTCCATCTTCGCAGTTTTCAATGAGGTACATGACCTCTTCGGCTTCCAAATTTCTACTCTGTCGTTTTATCTCAAAACCACTGTGATATATTGGGGGCTCAAGACTGCGCAAACTCACTTGTACGTGATTCTTTTCCGTGCTTGATAAAATATCACTGTTTAAAAGGAGCAGAAAAAGTGCTGATTTCAAAGGGGATAATTTGGCCAAACCGGATTCTAGTAGTTTGACTTCATTGATATACCACAGAAGCCTAAAGTTGGAAAACCAAGGAAGCAAAGAGTTTTGAGGATAAGCATTTACTTGTTGATTAAAAGTACTTTTGTCTAGTACTTCGCTCAGGAATTTGCGATTGAATTGCTTAGAAGAATGAGCCACATAATGAGCTTCTCGCTTTACCCCATCTGGAATAAGAAATGGGCTCTCTCCGTCTCGCCAACCAAATATCAATTCGGAATCACCTGCTAAATTCTCATTGCTGAGTTTTTGAATGCAGTCCAAATAAAAAGCATCAAAATTGGGGTCAAAGACAATACAATCAATCTCTTCGTTTTGAATGGTTTGTATCCTGAAACCCTGCTTGGGGAGGTTTTTTAATACGTCCTTCTTTACTCGGTTTGGATGAATAAATGTTAGGCCAATATCCTCTTTCTTTAAGCGAACTAATTGACTGTTCCTCAGAACAAATTCCGGAGGAAGGTAGGCCGGATATATATTCTTGAAATGAAGATCGATAAGCTGCTTACCCATTCTGACATTTTTGGCGAATACATAATCACTCCAAAAGATTGATAGGGAATGCACATAGGGTCTATGAATCATCTCAAAACAATCTGGATTTTCATTGATCAATCCTATGCATTCGGGATTGAATTCGGCAATATCTGCAAGTGTGGTTCCGATAATGCCCAAATTGACTTTAGCCTTTGTGTCAGCATAGTTTTTTAGCAATTGGAAAAGCTCAGAATTATTGCCGCCTTCAAGTGCCTGCAACCAGCGTTCACTGCTGAGACAACTCGCTTTTGAGTTTAGGTTAACTATGTCTACCAGGCTTCTCATATAATGCAGGTTTCAAATTCCGGATTAATGTCCAGATATTCAGCAATCACCTCATCCAAACAGGGAATGCCAACTTGTAATCTCAATTTTTCAGCTTTCTTTTCAGGGTCTCCGGGAACCATAACCTGTTCATTTCCAATTGGATCCAAATCGCGCATTCTCGACGCCATCGATGCAAGATGTTCCATGAACCTTTCTTTGTTTATAAAAGCTTCAATATCGATCGCCATGAAATAGTGGCTAACTTTTCGCTGCGCTTCAGCTGGGCTGGTGAACATGGCGAGCATGTCTTTTGCAATCACTGAATCAGAGAGCAAAGCGCAAAATATTTCCACCATCATCCCCAATCCAAAGCCTTTATAATCGCCAATAGGGCTCAGTGAAGCTGCTTTATGCGGATCAGTTACCTCATTACCTGCACCGTCGTAAGCCCAATGATTTGGAATGGATTCATTGGTCCTTCTGTAATTTTTGATTTTGTTCCAAGACACTAAAGAGGTGGCCATATCAAGGCAGAACGGTGATTCCCCCTTCATTGGAGCGGCAAAACAAATGGGATTGGTTCCAAAAAAAGATTCTTTTCCATTATATGCTTTTACCAAAGCGTCGGCATTGGTAAAGCTCATTCCAATATATCCTTTGTCTGCAGCGTGCAAACCGAAATACGAACTGGCACCGTAATGTGAGGAGTTTCTAACTGTGCATGCGGATATGCCATGTTCTCTAGCGAGTTCGAGGCATTTGTCCATGGCGACAATTCCAGCGTGATGGCCAATGGCATCATCGGCATCTAAAACGGCAGCCGCGCTTCTTTTTTGCTCAAACTGAAACTGAGGATTCTTATTCAGACGGCCGGATAAAAAAGATCTGTGGTAGTGGGGGAATAGATTAATACCATGTGAGTCTACGGCTCTCAGAGAGGTTTGTATCATGGATTCTGCTGCGTGAAATGCCGAATCTCTATTTACACCAATAGATTGAAAGCTATTGAAGATTTCGAGTTTTAATTTTTCGCCGTCAAATGCTCTCATAGTTCAATTGTATTTTGATTATTAGTCGCCAATGCATTGTTCACAGCTTCAATAAATGCAGTACTGATCAAACCTTCGTTGAAACTCGGTCTTGATTTTTCCAAATCTGAAATGCTGGTACTTCCGTTTAGGATAGAATCTACATCAACTAAAAACTGCTCTATACTCTTTACGCCATAGCCGTTAAGACTCATGTAATCTCCATTATCTATCCAAGTGGAGAAGTACGGGTTGATGCTTTGCGCTCCTGTCTTCCCACTGACCTCCTGTATTCCTCGGTTCTTTTGGTCCGCATCAATTCTGCCCTCTGTTCCCACAACCGATATTCTTTGATCTGACATGGCGGTAGTTTGCTTGTGGTCGATCCAATTTAAATTGAAATGTGCATAAAACTCCTGACCATTTGATCCTTGCCAAACTGAGCTGACATGGACAGAGTCCCAGGTATCAATTCCCATTGCAATGAGCTTTTTCTTTGTACCGTAAACATGTAATGTTTTGGGTATTGCTCCAGTCATAAAATAGATGAGATCTACGTAGTGAACACCCAAGTATTGGAAAATATTGGTCTTATCGGCCCATGACTTAAATGTCTCTGCAGGTATGCTCACTCTTTGGCTATAGTTCACATCAAAGTATAGCAATTCACCCAAAGCGCCTTCTTTTATGCGACCTTTCATATAAAGATTGCTCTCATCCCAGCGTTTGTGAAACTCAACAGCTGCATAACAATTCTTCTCAGCTGCTGTGTTTTGCAAATCCTCGGCCTCTTTGAGGCTGGGGGTCAATGGCTTTACCATCAACATATGTATACCCTTTTCTAAACAAATTTTGCCATAGCTGTAGTGTAGGTGATCCGGTAGACTTACTATCACTGCATCAAAACCTTCATCATCTAAATAACTGTCAAACCAACCTTCTGCTTTGTCTTCCATTGCTAGGAACTGAACGTTGACATCGGTGCCCAATCGCCTGTTTGTCTCTTGAATAGAAGAATGGACATGATCTGCACTTTCTGCTCGTTTGGAAAGTATGTGAATCTCAGAAATCGCAAGCTGTTTGCCAGATTGTATTACGCTGCTCAAAATGGTGCCAGTGCTCGCGTTGCCGCGACCAGTTACATACATTCCAGAGCCAAGGATCAATAGTTTCATCATAATTTGTTCAGATAAACGGATCGGACAATTTCGAGGTCTATAGCTGTATCCACATCTACCACTTCCTCTTCATCCATGATGTATGGAAAGATCTTTGAACCGGTCATGCTTCCCTTTTCCATAACCGTTTGGTAGCGCGTTACATCTATTACGCAATTGTAATAAAACAATGTAGGAAGGTCTTGTCTTCTCAAAAGATAAGGTTCTGGATGCTCGTGTTTCATTAAGGGGTCCAAAAATCCACTTTCATCAATTTTGAACATACGATAAGGGTGTTGTTTTACAGCGGAAACAGATCGTACGGAATCTGCCTCATTTTGTTCTATCAAGCTCTTGATACACTGGCTCAACCACTCTGGTTTTCTATATGGTGCAGTAGGCCTTAAGTGAACTATAATATCAGCATGATAATTCTCTTTGTTTTTTAGGTATTCCAAAACGTGTTGAAATACAGGATGATCCAAAACATGGTCTTCGGCCAGTTCAGTAGGTCGCATGAATGGAACCTCTGCACCAGCAGCCTTAGCAGCTTCAGCAATTTTTGGATGGTCTGTTGACACAATCACTCGATCGACTTCAGCACATTCCAGAGCGTGTTGAATGGAATACTGAATCAAGGGCACTCCATTGACCTCAGCTAAATTCTTCATGGGAATTCCTTTGGAACCTCCTCTGGCAGGTATGATCGCAATGACGTTCAAGGGTTGATAAATTTATACGCACAAATCTAAAGAATCAGATTTAGCGTAGTATACTTGACATCAATTATTAGATTGAATAAATAATTGGGTTTCAGTGATATTCCATTTAGGTTTTCATAAAACAGGGACTTCTTACCTCCAAGCGCATGTTTTTCCTCGAATAAGAAATTACAACACATTCAGTTGGGCTGAATGTGATCATATCTTTCGTTCACTGATTACGGATAATGTGGCCTTCTACCAATTGGAGGAAACAAAGAAGCGTTGGCAGGCTTTACAAGCTGATTCAGCTTTGCCCTCTTTTTTTTCTTACGAAGAATTTATGGGGCCGCTTTTCTATCAATCCAGTCCTAATCTAGAGACCAAGGTTAAACGGCTTAAGCAACTGGGAACGGAAAAAGTGATTCTAAGCATCAGAAATCAGCTCGGTATGCTGGATTCAATTTATCGTCAATACATACAAAAAGGGGGGGTGGTCAAATCAATCGACTTTTTAGATGCCGATCTTCGGATCTTCAATTTGGATTATTGCAATTATGGACCAATCATCAAGTATTTGATCACAGAATTTGGGCGAGAGAATGTATTGGTGGTAATGCATGAAGAGCTGAAAACAGATGAACAGTCTTTTTTAGCAAAAATTGAGTCCTTTACTGGCGCTGAAATAGCAGACCGGACTGCTGAAATGAAAACGACCGGCCGAGGAGTGAATAGATCCATTTCAAATATGTCTATCGGTTTATTGCGGCGTTTTAACCACCTTTCCTATAACTACTTTAGGCCGTCCTCGTTGATTAGTAAGAAGCTAAAATCGAGAAGAATGAGAAACTTGCTTCAGAATCAGCTAGATCCTGTGTTATTGAGTAAATTCTCCAATAGAAATAACTTTTTGCAAAAACAAAGGGCCGAATTGGAAGATTATTACCGCAGCGGGAATAGAGAATTGGATGAGATCTATAATCTCAATCTAGGCAACTTTGGTTATCCAATCTAATATGGGACTGGTAGCAAGACAGAGTTTTAAGGCAGCCATAGCCACTTATTTGGGACTTGGGATGGGGGTGCTGAACAATTTATTCATCTACCCTTTCATGCTGAGTGTTGAGCAGTATGGAGAACTTCAGTTCGTTATTCAAACAGCAAGTTTCTTTACCCCTTTTCTTTTGTTTGGGTTGGGCGCAGTTATTACAAAGTACTATCCCGTATTTAAAGAAAACGTTGACAGCAAGGCTCGGTTTCACGGTCTGATATTGGGCGCAGCAACAGTAAATGTGCTGATATTCTTAGCATTATTTCTCCTGTTTAGGGAGAAAGTATTGGGCTATTATCAGGACGGTTCCGGAGTATCGGAAACCGCGGTCTATGCACTAATAGGTATAAGTATCATACTTCCATACATCAATTTGAGCAGGAAGTACAATGCTAATTTAGGCAAGATTGCCATCCCCAGTTTCTTGGTGCAACTGCTAAAATTCGCTCTACCCTTATTGGTTGTACTCTACTACTATGACCTCTTGAGTTTCGAGGAATTACTGCTCGCTCTTTTCGTCTACTATATCTTTTTGCTTTTGATTTTCTTCCTGTATTCTAATCGCCAGGAAAAGATAAGCTTGAAATTACAGCCCTCTTCTTGGAGCAAAGACCAGCATTTCAAGGCCATGATGGCCTTCGCGGGTTTCTCAGTGTTGAGCGGTATTGGGGGAACACTTACCAATCAAATTGACATATTGATGATTACCAGCATGAAGGGAACTTATCAGAATGGACTCTATGCTTGGAGTTTATTTATAGCAAACGCCATTGCCGTTCCATTTACGCTAATTGCCTCAATAGGAGTACCAGTAATCGCTCAGTATTGGAAGTCAAAGGATTTGGGTGGACTTTCCAGAATTTATAGACAGTCCTCTGAAGTAAGTCTCTTAATCTCCTTAGGGGTGTTCTTTGGTTTCTGGTTGGTGGTTAAGGACATTTTTGCAATTATGCCCAAAGGAGATGAATATATGCTCGGTATAAATGTGGTATGGATGCTATGCCTGGCAAAAATCATTGATATGGCCTCGGGATTAAATAATGAGATTCTCTCCATGTCTTCTAAGTACAAAGTGTTGTTGTGGTTTCTATTGACAGCGGTAGTCTTGAATGTCGGTCTCAACTATCTATTGATTCCCAAATACGGTATAGAAGGCAGCAGTGTTGCCACCATAGTTGCAATTGTTTGCTATAATCTTATGAAATTGGTTTATATAAAGAAACAGTTCAATATTCAACCCTTCCGTTGGAATGCCTTGTGGATTGTGCTTTTGGCTGGTGGTCTCTTTTTGGCGGTTGATCTTATTCCAAGAACAGATACCTCAGCGTTAAATATCGTCTTGTATTCTTCCATCTTTGGGTTTTTGTATTTCGGTCTGGCGTATGGGGTCAAACTCTCTGCGGATTTTAATGAATTTGCGCTTGCTCAATGGACAGCACTTCGATCAAGGAATAAGAGAGACGGGGGCTCTTAAATCCATAAATCCTTCTAATTTTGCGCTGCATTTAATATGTTGAATCTAATACTATTCGGCCCACCAGGGGCTGGCAAAGGAACTCAGTCTGAAAAGTTGATTGAGAAGTACGAATTGACCCACCTATCTACAGGAGATGTGTTTCGATACAATATGAAGAACGAAACAGAATTGGGGATGATAGCCAAGGAATACATTAACAAAGGAGAACTGGTACCAGATGAAGTGACCGTTAATATGGTTGCGGATTTCTTAGATCGTCATCCGGGGTCCAAAGGTTTCATCTTTGACGGTTTTCCAAGAACCATTGCACAAGGAGAAGCATTAGACCTTATGCTAGCTGAGCGCGAAATGGAAATTCATCTTATGCTTGCTTTGGAAGTAGATGAAGATGAATTGGTCCGACGTTTGTTAGAAAGAGGCAAAGTGTCCGGTAGAGCGGATGATCAAGACGAAG
>JAHEKB010000285.1 GCA_024638525.1 Bacteroidota bacterium | reverse complement strand
GTAAAAGGGAGTGTTCAATTACCAGTTAGTTCGGGTTGTGCGCCTATTACCATCAATCCGAGTTTTGCCATAGAATTTAATAACCACACTACTGATACTAGTTCGGCACTGCAATACAATTGGTCTGTATCACCAAATATTGGTGTAGTTACACAAGGTGCAACCACGGCCAATCCACAATTCACCTTCAATGAAGAAAGGAATTACAGAATATCGGTTTTTGTAACGAATTCTTCAGGATGCGGATACTTTGACGAAGAAGGAGCATCTCTAAGAATTGGTGTTGTTGCTAATTTTGGACCGGGAAACTCTGTTCATTGTGTGAATAAACCATTTAGAGTTACCAATTACTCCCTTGGTGAGCCAGATAGTCTAGTTTGGAGCATAGATCCGCCGGTTGCCTATACTTTAGACAGCATTAATAGTACACAGTATAATTTGATTATAGCAGACACTGGAGTATACTTTGTTAAATTACTTGCCATAAAAGAAAATAATTGCAGAGACAGTGCAATTCGCAGATATACGATCACAGACTTTAGAGCCGAGTTTGATGTTGTTGACTCTACGCTTCTCTGCGCACCTCAGACCTTTGAATTTTACAATAAATCTGTTAATGCCGACTCGTTGTTCTGGTTCTTTGAGGGTAGTGGAACGTTGAGAAACGATACTTCCAATGCTTTCCACACCTTTAACAGTAATGACACCTTTGATGTAACCGC
The DNA here is from genome assembly GCA_024638525.1 of Bacteroidota bacterium. Lineage (GTDB taxonomy): Bacteria > Bacteroidota > Bacteroidia > NS11-12g > UBA9320 > JAHEKB01. The sequence goes on along the minus strand of JAHEKB010000285.1, from coordinate 1,753 downwards.
CATAGCCTACAGTCGATTGGGCTGCTATGATACATTGACAAAAATTGATTTTGTGAACATCATTGGCCCAACTGCTGGATTAAGCCTTGCAAATACAGAGGGTTGTGCCCCTTGGACTGTTGATTTTATAAATGAATCTAGAAATTACGATTTTAGTTTTATTGATTATGGTGATGGTTCGGCTTTGGATTCATCCAACGCCCTGCAGCATACTTATGTGGTTTCTAATGGGGATTCTGTCCAGTACTTTAGCCCAACACTCTATGTTGAAAATGTGAACGGTTGCCTTACTAGCATCACATTAGATAGTGCAATTAAGGTGTATGAAACACCTGTTCCTACATGGGCCATTGGACCCAACGACTCACTCTGTCCGGGACTGTTCCTAAACTTTTCAGACCAAATGATTTTTGCCGATTCAATCCGTTGGTCTTGGGACGGCTCGGTCTTGAGCAATAATCCTTCTGATTCAATCCTCATGGGAGATACGGGAGATCATCAACTGGATATTTTCCTTATTAACAATCAGGGATGTACCGCTAGAGATAGTGGCTTGATTTATACCCACAGTGTACCGCCTTTAGTATTTGATACAGCCTACTATCTCTGTTCTGAAGACCGGGTAATAAAGGCTGTTTGGCCCGCCTATGGTTCTATTGGAGCTATTTACAACTGGAATATGGGCGAATCAGGTAATGCGGACAATCTACAATCTGCCGATTCTGGCCGGGCTTGGATAAACTATCAAAATTCCGGATTAAAAGATATACGAGTGATTGCCGATTATTTTAACGGATGTCAGACTATAGACTCTACACAGGTTTTTATTATTGGCTTGGATAGTTTGCCGCCTGTGGCGATCAATTTTGTTAGTGTGGATGAAAGCGGAGGAATTGTCATTGATTATCAGCAGTGCAATTATCAGTTTTTTGATCAGTATGAAATAAGAAGCAACGGCTCTGCATTTCTCACGGAATCTAATTCAACCGTATTGAGTCAATACGACGCGGCAAATGTGACTCCAGGAAACAGCTACTGCTACGACATTAGAGTAAGCGATCAGTGCGGTAAAAGCAGCCCTTATGCCAATCAACACTGCGCCATTGTTTTAAGCACCAGCAGTGCGCTGCACAAGAGCATTGACCTGAGCTGGACCCCATATATTGGTTGGTCAGGGGTGAGTAGGTATGAAATATTTCGAAAAACAGCCAGTGAACCCTATCTCAAGATTGCCGAAGTGGACGGTTTAACACATTCTTATACCGACATAGATCTTTGTGAAGATAACTACAGTTATTATGTCAGGGCGAGTGAGTTGAATGGTGCATATATGTCGCGTTCAAATACAAGCTCTGTAGTGCCAGTTTATGTTACAAATGGTAACATACCTTCTATAAAGTATGTCACGGTAGACGAAGCTCAGAATGTTTTTGTTGTGTGGAACCAGAGCCCCTATGATTTGGGCACCGTATATGAATTAAGCAAGTACGAAGACAATTTGGGCAATCAAATCGACCAAATTATTACTACAGATACATTCTATTTAGACCCCAATGTAGATGCTTCAGCATTTAGCTATTTATATTCACTTGTGGAGCTTGATCCTTGTGACATAAGGACGGCCAGTGGCAGAATTGGACAGACCATATTACTTTCGGGTTTTTATGATTTGGCGGGAAGTCGACTGAACTGGAGCGCATACCAAGAGTGGCTGCAAGGGGTTGATCGCTATCAAATTTTGGTAAGAGAGAAT
>JAHEKB010000284.1 GCA_024638525.1 Bacteroidota bacterium | reverse complement strand
GATTGGATTTTTGGCTTCTTAAGCCGTCTATGGCTTGTTTCTTAATCCGTTTAAAATCAGCTGGGTCAAAACGCGGTTCAAACATTGCTTGGCGCAGAAGTTCTAAAGTTTGATCAACATTTTCTTTTAGTGAACTCACAAAGACTGTGGTGCTGCTGGTAGACGAGTTGAACCGTATGCTACTGCCAATTTTATCTAGCTCTCGACTAAATTCTTCTGTGGTAAATTTTTGAGTTCCCTCTCCCATCATTCCGGCAGTTAACATGGCCGTGCCGTTCTGAATTTTTTTATTCGCTTCTAAAAGGTGTGCTCCTTCTATATCAAAATAGAAATAGACCATGGGCGATTCAGTAGACTCAGTGCCTATAATATTCAAGCCATTATCAAATTTTGCCGTATAGAAGTCTGGCACACGCACCGCTTTACCCGCTGGTATCACGGGGCGTTGCGATCTATCAAAATTATCTACGGGTGGATTATAGCTCAAGCCTTCGTATTGCTTGTCAAACTTCTTGGCCTCGTTGGCATGAGGGTTAACGCTTTTAGAAACATCATCGTCGCCCTGCTTAGGCTCTTCTCTTTCTACGCGTATAATCACCGCCTTTTTGTTTTTGATGTATTTGTTATAGACCCGAATAACATCCTCTTTGGTCACTTTACTATAGCGGTCTATTTCATCTTGTAGATTGTATCCATTGCCTTTCATCAAATCAAAATGAGACAAGGCCTCTGCTTTGGACTGAACTGAATTCAAACGATTATAGGAATAGCGAATAACCTGGTTTTTTACCACTTCTAAATCTTCGTCTGTAACACCCCTAGTCTCAAATTCTGCAAGAGAAGCCCTAATCTTGTCTTCAGTGTTTTTAAAATCCAAACCACCATAAATAGAAGCATTTGTAACTACCTGTATGGACATGAAACCGCTGAGCTCTAATGCACTATGCCCGGCGCTAGCCTGCACCGCTTCTTCTGTTTTTACAAAGTTTTTATACAGTATAGAGTTGTTGCTACCCCCGAGTATTTCTGCCAATATATCCAATGCAGCCTCGTCCCTGTGAAACTCAGGAACCGTTGGGAATGCAAATGAAGTTAAGGGAAGATAAATATTATCGTAGGTTGTTACATAGTAATCAGCAGCAAGAATGGGTCTCTTGGGGTACATGTCCCTCACATCAGGACATTGATTGATTGTTCCAAAGTACTTATTCACCCATTGCTTTACTTCTTCTGGATTTACATCTCCAGATACAACAACAGTGGCATTGTTAGGGCCGTACCACCGCAGAAAGAAGTTTCGCAAATCATCAAAACTGGCAGCATCTAAATCGTCTACATATCCTATAGGCGTCCATTCGTACGGATGGTTGGCATACAAACTCTTAAACAATATTTCACTTACCATGCCGTAGGGCTGGTTGTCGTAGCGCTGTCGCTTTTCGTTTTTTACAGCATCGCGCTGATTTTCAAATTTCTTTTGGGTAAAACCATCCAAATGAGTTCCCATTCTGTCGGCCTCTAGCCAAAGCAAAGACTCCGTCATATTAGAGGGTGCCGTATTAATGTATACGGTTTTATCAAAAGCAGTATAAGCGTTATTGGTTCCTCCAGATTCACTTATGATCCTAAAATGCTCCTCGTCAGACACATTTTTAGATCCCTGAAACATCATGTGCTCAAAAAAGTGCGCAAAACCTGAATTTCTTACGCTCTCTCTTGCAGATCCTACATGATAGGCAACCTGCACATGAACCAATGGGTCAGAGTGATCTTCGTGAATGATTAGCGTAAGACCATTGGCGGTAAGGGTGTATTTTTCATACGGAATGAGCACTTTGCCCTCTTCCGCTTCTACTTTCTCAAGCAATTCATATTGTCCATATGCTGTGCTGAGAACAGATGTTAACATCATTAAAATTATCGTTAGTTTTTTCATAGAAAAAAAATGAAGGGCGAAAATCACGAAATCTGTTTAAAAGACCATGCCCATTCGATAAATAGAAGCGGTCAATAGACCTATTAACTATTCTTTGGTAATCCAGACCGGTGAATATCCTCGGGTCTTAACGTGCTGCATTAGCTGTACCGCTTTGTCATAGTCGGTGCCAGAGTATACGGCTAGCCGGTAAAATCCGGAAGGTTGAAGAAGCATGTGACCGTTGCCAAATTCAGCCTTAAGGTCTTTTTGAATTTGCTCCGCTATTTTCACTTCTTTTAGTGATTTTACAACAACATAAAAGCCCTCTCCATCGGGTTCGTCGGTAAGCAGCGGCCTAGGTGCTACGGAGCTAGTATCTCTTGGCAGATCGCTCTGTAAGCTTGGGTTTGATGGTCTAATAGGAACAGCTGTAGCACAACGATCTAAACTATCCTGCAGCTGATCTAGCCTCAAATCATATGCGTAGAGGCGTTGAATAAGACTATCGTTTGCGGCGCGAATGCCTTCCATTTCCATATTCATAGTATTGAGCTCCAGCAT
>JAHEKB010000283.1 GCA_024638525.1 Bacteroidota bacterium | reverse complement strand
GGTCAAAAAGAGGACTGAAGAATTAGAACACACCTTGGATAATTTGAAGCAGGCTCAAGTGAAGTTAATAGATTCTGAAAAAATGGCTTCATTAGGTCTACTTACCGCGGGCATCGCGCATGAAATAAATAACCCCATTAACTATGTTACGGCTAATGTTGTTCCCCTAAGAGAGAATGTTGACAGGTTGACTCAACTCATAGATGCCTATAAGGCTCTTTCACCGGATAACTTCGAGGAACAATCCAGTAAGATTGTTGAGCTAGAAAAAGACATAGAACTCGACTATACGCTAAATGAAACATCGGAGCTAATCGATGGTATAGAGGAAGGTGCAAAGCGCACATATCACATTGTTGATGGCCTGAGAACCTTTAGTAGAAGCGACACAACAGACAAACAAATGTCTGATATTAATGTGGGCATTGAATCAACCATTTCGGTCCTAAAAAGCCAACTCAAGGGCATTAAGGTAATTAAATCCTTGGCAAGCGATCTACCCCTAGTCAATTGTCAATTAGGTAAGCTTAATCAAGTTTTTCTAAATTTAATTAATAATGCTATTCAAGCCATAGAAGCTAAACATGGAGCTAAAACTAAACTGGGCATATTGGAGGTCTCGTCCAAGCTTGAAAATGAGCACGTGCTGATAGTGATCAAAGACAATGGAAATGGAATTAAAGAAGAAGCAAAACACAAGATTTTTGAGCCCTTCTACACCTCCAAACCAATAGGAGAAGGGACTGGACTCGGTCTGAGTATCTCATATTCAATTATTGAAGATCACAATGGGGAATTAAGCTTTGACTCAAAAGATGGTGAAGGAACAGAATTCTCAATCAAGCTTCCTATTAACTAAGTTTACGCGTGTTTATAATTCGTCTGATCCATATAGGAAACAATACAAAACCTATTAATAAATATGGATAATAACTCAAGATGCGCCACACAACAGCGCCAATTTTTGCAAGACTGAAATTTGCAAAGTAGGGCTGTAAAAAAGCCGGAAACACTGCCTCTGCTAGACCACTTGCTCCTGGTGTTACGGGTATAAGTAGAATACACCACATAATCAGTTGCCTTACATAAACATCAAAATGATCAGGGCTTGCACCAAAGGCCAAGATGATGCAATTTACAACGGCAAATCTGGCGGTCCATGAAAACAATGTTGCACCGAATGCCTGAAACCAGAATGAAAAGGACTTGCTTCCGTATTGCCTGCTGGTCTCAATCAACTCATTTTCCCACTCTTCAGCTTTTGATTTCCACTTTTTAAGTACAGGTAAACTAAAAGTAAAGCGGAGTAAACGCCCCAATAATTTAGGTCTGAAAAACAACACGATGAATACCAAAGCTGCCCAGAGAAAAAGGAAGATATAAGAGGTAATAAAATAACCCAATATCACATTAGATGAAATAATACCCGACGGCATCTGAATGCTTGGAACGTGATTGTGCAGCCCTGTGAACAGCAATAGAATTGGCACCAATAAAACGTAGAATAGCACATCCAAAAAAGATGTAACAAGAACGATAGCCGTCGAACGACCCGTTCCGATTTTTTCCTGGGCCAACAGTACGAAAGCTGCGGCTGTCCCACCAATTATTCCCGGAGAAATCGCCGAAGCAAACTCCCAGAGAAAAGTGAGCTGAAAACTCTGTTTCCAGTTCAGTAATTTATCTGATAGTATTCTTAACCTTACTATATAACCTAAATCGCGGAAAACCATAAATAGTATGGCTATCATGATCCATAAAGTTGAATCCCTCCTCCATTCTATAGCTTCAAGCGCTTCTGGCTTAAAATCATAGCTAATCATGCCAATGGCTACACCTAAACCAATCACAAGTGGAATCACAATCCTCCTGCCCTGAAAAAGACTAGCCAATTGACGTATCGTACTCATTTTTTACCTAGATGCTTGACCTTGAGCTAATGAGTATTTTCGCTCCCCATCTAACATTATGAGCATCTCAATGGATCCTATTCTCAAATAATCAAACAAGGCCGTTGCTTGCTCAAAGAATCTTTTCTTTTTAATTACTAGACCTGACTTCCTCTCTATCCGCACAACAAAATTATCTACTAAATCTGTAAATACAGAACCACTGGGCCAAACTTGAGTCCCTCTATTGGTAATCGTTACAAGGTCCATATCAGCATCTAAATATTGCTTCACTACAGAAGCAATATGTTCTGGTGAATCATCCGATTCTATGAAGATATCTATCCCAACTGTTTCAATTATCGCATTGCTCGAACTAAGCATCCTGTTCTCATCAAGCATTATCGGTGGGCTGAAAGTGCTGGTTTTCAAAATATCAATATAATTCTTTTGAATTTCCTTTATTATCTCAGATGCGAATTCCTTTGTACCGACACTTTCGCTATTTGGGCTTCCAAAATCTCCTGTATGAACCCCCCTTTCAATCACTTGAAACAGGGATGCTCTAATTGCCTTTGCGTGATTTTCTA
>JAHEKB010000282.1 GCA_024638525.1 Bacteroidota bacterium | reverse complement strand
TGCTCAATCAAAACAATGCTCAGGTGGATGTTAAAATTAGAAACAAATTTGGGCAGCAAGTGTATATAGATAGCAGAGTTTTTAGCTTAGAAGCAGACAGCCAGAAAGTGTTGACTTTTGCCCCATTCAGCCTGTATAATTTAGGAGAATTTACCGCAGAAGCCTCGGTAAACCTGAACATAGATAGCGTAAAAGACAATAATAGCTTGGAGTCTGTTTTTACCCTATACAAAGACCACGATGTTGCAGCAGACATAGTCTTTGAACCTTCAGACGGCGACAGCTTTGAGATGAATCAAGAAGGTTTTTGGCCTCAGGTTAGGGTCTTTAATTACGGAAGACAGACTCAAACCAATTTTCCAGTCACGGCCCGATTAAGAAGGGGAAACAACACCCTAGATAGTCAAACACAGTTCATTAGTCTTGACGGAGAAGAAAGCATTATTATGGTTTTTGATTCCATTTTCCCTTCGGCAGATGGATGGTTGACTTTTGAGACCTATACCCATTTATGGCGAGATTCTTTTCCAGAAAACGATACAGTTAGGGTACAGGTTTACGGCAAGAAGAGTCGCGATATAGCAGCTCAAAGAATATTAAAACCCTTGGCCAATGCTAAATATGCTACAAGCACTGTTCTCAAACCATTTTTTGAATACCGAAACATTGGCTTATTGGCCCAAGACAGCATATTGGTTACGGCATTAATTACAGACGATACAGCCGGAATATTGTACACCGACAGTTTATGGAATTCACTTAATTTCTTTAGCACGGCCCAAGCCATTTTTAAGGATTACCTGCTTCCCTCAGAACCGGTCTCTCTGAATTGCAGAATGCAGGTTTGGATAGAAGGAGATCAAGATACAAGCAATGACTTTCTGGAACACGCATTTGAGGTGGTTAATGGGAGAGACCTGCATATTATAGCAATAGATAGCCCAGAATTAAATGAGGTTATACCTATTGGCAGTCCCAATAGATCTGTATACTTTAAACTCTATAACAACGGTTTAGTCAGCGCTAAAAATTTTAAGATTGAATTACAAGTTCGCGAACTTGGTCAAGCAGTAATATCAACAGACAGTATTGAAATAACTGAGCTAAAGCCTACTGAAACCTTAGCTTTAAGCATGGGCAATCTCACTTTTAACAAAGGGGGACAATATGAATTGCAATTGCGCAATCTTTGGTCTTCTGAAGATGAATTGAGTGGCAACGACACTGCCAGTAGAATTTATGTAGTTCGTTTTGCACGCGATTTGGCCCTAGACAGCCTGTGGAATCCTATGGACAATGAAAGTGTGCAGCTGTATAGCCAACACTCGCCTCAACTGCTCATTAGCAATCAAGGGATAGATAGTCTCGGTGTCTCTTTTAAGATTGAAATTTATAATCCTGCTTCACAATTGCTGTTCTCAGACACCATTACATTAGATAAAATGCCAAGCTTGAGCAAGCAATGGTTCAACAGTTCTAAAACTTTTACAGCCAACGACTTAGGTCTGCACCGTTTGCGTGCATTTGCTTTGGACTTAGATGAGCAACAAAGCAACGACAGCCTAGATCAAAGCTTTTTAGTGATCAAGTCCTATGATTTGAGTCTGGATTCTAGCAGATTGCCCTATCTGGATCAAGCATTATTGATCAAATCTACCTTTAGACCCATCATCTATGCCAGCAATAAAGGCGATGAAGATGTAGTGGATCAATGGACCATACATTGTGAAGTTTGGGTAGATGGCATTAAAATATATACAGACCAAATAGACAGCGGTCTATTGGCTTCAGATCAAATAAGTCTTCCATTTGACAGCAGTTTGAGGTATCCTGATCCGGCCAATGCAGAGCTATTGGCCTGGTCTGTGCACCCACAAGATGTGGAACCCAATAATGATACCTTAAGGCATCATTTCATATTCTCAGAAAAATTATCGAGCAAATCTTTGCAGCGCTTTGGTTTGAATTTATATCCCAATCCGTTCAGCGAAGCCTTGCACATAGAGGCGGAGCAGATCATAGACAAAGTTGAAATCTATAGCTTAGAGGGTGCTTTAATAAAGAGCACCAATCCCAAGGCAAAGCGATTTTCTATAGCCCATGAACTGGCTGCAGGCACTTATTATTTAAAAATGTACAGTGGGAGTGAACAGCTATCAACTGTGGTCGTGAAAGTTCAGAAATAAAGAAGGGGTGCTTTCACACCCCATCAGACTAATTAACTAAACCTTATTACTTAGAGAAGACAATACAAACTTATAAGCCACAGAAAGATAAGTCGTTGTGTCTCAGCTTGTAATTATCAACATCGCTTCTCAGTTTTATTTTTATTGTATATTTTTTTGAACAATCTAGATCGCTTTCATCCAGATGTAAGGTGTAAAAGGGTCCAGAACCACTCATTTTGCCCTGATTAACTTTACGCAATTTGTTGAAAATGAACAGGAAAGACTTCTGTTCGTAGAGTTTGTAATCCAAA
>JAHEKB010000064.1 GCA_024638525.1 Bacteroidota bacterium | reverse complement strand
GGAAGACTATTTGATTCAAAAAGAACGTAAGGCAATCGTTGCAGCTCTTGAGCAGACTCGCTGGAACAAAACTGCTGCGGCCAAGTTGTTAGGCATCACCTTCAGACAACTACGCTATCGCTTACAAAAGCTTGAGTTAGAATAGGCAAAAAGTTAAAGCTGACAAATTTTGTCACTCTTGAACACTGAACCCCGGCCAAACGTCATAAAATGCCGCCTATCTTTTAGCCCCTCAAATTAAACAGGAAATAGAACATACTGTTTTCATTAGAGTTATACAGCCTAATCATTATTGGCATGATATCTGTATATATTTAAACAAGATTGCTTTAGCAGTCACCAGTATTTCCGGAGTTGGAGTCGTTAAAGACTTCTAGCAAGGACAGCTGGAAATTTAACGTTCAACTTAAATTTAAATTTAAATTTAAATGAGGATAGGAGATTCCCCATGAAAAAAATGCAAAAAGGTTTTACCTTAATCGAATTAATGATTGTGGTTGCGATCATTGGTATTCTTGCTGCGATTGCTATTCCTGCATATCAGGATTACACCACTCGCGCTAAAATCACAGAGGCTGTCAATGCCATGGCTCCTGCTAAGACTTCTGTCGCAGAATTCTACGTATCCCAAGGCTCTATGCCTGCAAACGCTGCAGCAGCTGGTTTCTCAACCGATATTGGCTCTAAGTTTGTTCGCTCGGTGACTTATGCAAGAACCTCAACAACTGTAGGTCAACTTACTGTAGTTATCACCGGCACAGTTGGTGGTGGAACAGCTGCAGCTGAGACCATTCTCATGAATGCTACTGGCACACCAGGACAAAACGTAGACTTTGATTGCATACCAGGCACCTTAGCGACTAAATTTATTCCTGCGGACTGCAGAACTTAAGTTAGCAATAACTTAATTTAAAAACTAAAACCACTCTATCGTTTAAGATAGAGTGGTTTTTTTATACCTAGATAATATAAACGCACATGTTTAACAAGCTTGAGCGCATCAGTTCTCTTTACTATTTAGCCCCTCTTTTTTTTATTATACTCGCATGCATATGGGCATATGCCCCAGGCTTACAGGGCGGGTATTACTTCGATGACCCTGCTAATATTGTAGAAAACAATTTACTCCACATAGATTCTTTACAGCCTGCTGAACTCTGGCAAGCAATGTGGAGTGGTCAGGCCAGTCATCTAAAACGCCCAGTCTCAATGCTGACATTTGCAATAAATTATTACTATTTTGGGCTCGATCCCGGAGCCATGAAAATAGTAAATTTATTGATTCATATATTCAATGGCTTGGCATTACTGTATTTGATTCGTATTTTTATTAAAAACTCTGCTCAAAAGTATCAAGAACCTAAATTATTAGCGATAACTTCACTAGTTGTTGTCGCTTGCTGGCTTTTACATCCAATTAATCTTACTAGCGTACTGTATGTTGTGCAGCGTATGACAAGTTTGGCTGCATTATTCACTATTCTCTCAATTTTATGCTATTCCTTGGGTAGACAAGCTCAATTAAATTCCTCTGGAAACTGGATGCTTATTTTAATTGCTTGTCCATTTTTTGGATTGATTGCCTTACTCTGCAAAGAAAATGCAGTCCTAATTCCTTACTTCATTCTATGTATTGAGTTATTTATTTTTAAATTTTGCGCGACGTCTAAGAGTGCACAAAATACAATAAAAGCACTTGTATTACTTTCAGTAACCATACCAATTGCCTTGCTCATTGCCTACTTTACGATTAATGCAGGAACACTTGCTGCATGGCATGCGCCCCGCGATTTCACAATGAACGAAAGATTATTGACCGAAGCAAGGGTATTAGTTTGGTACATGCAGATGATTGTTGCACCAAACATTAGTAGCATGGGGCTATTAATAGACGAATTTCAGCTATCAACTTCTTTATTTCAGCCACTTTCTACTTTTCTCTCGATTCTATTTATAACAAGCTTAATTGGAACGGCATATGTATGTCGAAAAACTTTACCACTCCTCTCGCTCGGTATATCTTGGTTCTTTGCCGGCCACCTATTAGAATCTACTTTCATACCATTAGAACTTGTGTTTGAGCATCGTAATTATCTACCTTCAGTGGGTATAATTTTAGCAGTCGTAGCGCTACTTGATTTTGCATTTAAATTTATTCAAAGATTTAAGATGTTACGAATCATACTGCCTGCATTTTGGATAATTGCATTTTCCTTTGCAACACATGGTCGAGCAGAACACTGGGAAAGCCCACTATCATTAGCCCTGATTGACGTCGAAAATCATCCAACCTCTAGTCGTACTAATGTCATGGCCGGACTTGTTTATACACAGGCTGCGTTAAATGCAAAATCCGAAAATGACAAATTAGCTTATGCTGAACAAGCAGATAAATATTTCTTAACTGCAATTGAGCTTGATAAAACAGGATTTAGCTCTTCTATCGGAAGAATTGTAATTTTATATCTTCTTAATAAACCCATTGAGATAGAATATTTTGACACATTGGTCGATAATCTTGAGAATGGAAGAGTGGGCCCTAGCACTCAATCCTCACTGCTGTCATTAATTGAATGCAATATTGAGAGAGTATGCAAACTTCCAGAAAAGTACTTAGTATCTCTCATAGAAGCAGTACTCAGAAATCCATTACTACCTACGAAAGACAAAGGCTCATTGATGGTCCAACTTGGTAGATACTATGCAGAATCTTTAGCAAACTTAGATAAAGCCGAAGAGCTTGTTAAAGAAGCAATCAAAATGGATAAAAGTACGATTAGATATAGACTCCCACTCGCTAATTGGCAAATCCTAAATGGCAAGTATGAAGAAGCACAGATTCAATTGAATATAATGAAACAATTGGACACTTTAAATATGAACGCTTACGATATATCTAAGTGGGAATCATTTCTGAATGATAGAAGAAAAAACAATAACAGCTAGCAATTTATTATTGCTAATATTTTAATTAGACATCAATAAAATAAATGACAAATACAATTCGTGATTATTCGAAAATATCGATTGTTATACCTGCAAAAAATGAAGCGTCATCTATTGGTGAACTATTAAAAAAACTTAAGCAAAAATTTCATGATGCAGAGGTTATTGTCATTAATGATGGTTCTACGGACAACACCGCAAATATTGTCCTAGAAAATAATGCGAAACTGATCTCGCATCCATATAGCATGGGAAACGGTGCGGCAATAAAAGCTGGAGCAAGAGCTGCAACAGGCGATATTCTTATAACAATGGACGCCGATGGTCAACACGACCCTGAAGAGATTCCAAAATTATTAAAAAAAATGGATGAAGGATTTGAAATGGTGGTTGGCGCTAGGTCATCTCAGTCTCAGGCAGGAAAACGCAGGTGGCTCGGTAATGCATTTTATAATTACATTGCGAGCCTCATTGTAGGCAAAAAAATTAAAGATTTAACTTCAGGTTTTAGAGCTGTTAATACCAAAAAGTTTAAAAGCTTCATACACCTATTACCCAATGGATTTTCATACCCTACCACGATTACTATGGCATTTTTTAGAAGTGGCTATCCAGTCGATTACATTTCAATCGAAGCAAAAAAACGAGTCGGACAAAGTCATTTACGCTTACTCAAAGATGGCCTCAGATTCTTAATAATTATTTTCAAAATTGGCACGCTTTATTCTCCATTAAAAATATTCACACCCATAAGTGCATTGCTATTTTCAATTGGAGTATCTTATTACGGATATACTTATTTCAGTATTGGTCGATTCACTAATATGAGTGCATTATTATTGATAGTATCAATGATAATATTCATGATAGGGCTTGTATCAGAACAAATAACCGTATTACTTTATAAATCTTCTCGTGACTAATAGGTCATCACTTTGCGAATTTTATTTGATATAGCTCATCCTGCGCATGTCCATTTTTTTAAAAACCCCGCTCGAATATTATTAGATCGAGGCCATGATATTTTATTCACAAGTAGAGAAAAGGATATAGCCTTAGACTTATTAGATGAGCTTGGAATAGAACACAAGCCCATATCAAGTCTTAACAAAAAGGGAAATTTAATAGGATTCGCAACAGAACTTATCAAAAGGGACTTCGCCTTACTTAAAATTGCTAATAAATTTAAACCAGATGTTATGGCTGCCATAGGAGGTACATTTATCTCGCATGTTGGTATCTTAAACCGTGCAAAATCGCTTGTTTTTTATGATACTGAAAACGCAACATTACAAAATGCGATTACCTACCCTTTTGCTTCATGTGTGATCGTGCCTAATTGTTATAAATCTTGGTTGCCTAAAAATCGACACATCCGCTATAGTGGTTATCACGAATTATCTTATTTACATCCAAATTACTTCACAGCAGATCTAAAACTCGCTGAAAAAAATGGATTATCTAGATTTCAATCAAATTTTTTATTGCGATTAGTATCTTGGCAAGCTAATCACGACATTGGAGAACAAGGTTGGACTAAGGAGTTACTTAGCTCATTAATTAATTATTTAAAATCACAGGGCAAAGTCATAATTTCTGCTGAAGGCGAATTACCACCTGAGTTTGAACACTTGCGTTATCAAGGCAAAGCTAGCGAACTTCATCATGTTATGGCATTTTGTCGTTTATTTATTGGCGAAAGTGCAACTATGGCTTCTGAGTCTGCCGTAATGGGTATACCTGCTATTTATGCTGCAAATACTGGTCGTGGCTATACAGATGAACAAGAATCGCTCTATGGGTTAGTAAAAAATATACGAGAACTTAATTGGGAACAGCTTGAATCTGCAATTACAAATATTTTAAAACAACCACCACATTATTGGAGCCAAGCGGCAGAGAAACTATTAAAAAACACAGTAGATGTTTCCGAATTTACTGCCAACTGCATTGAGCAGTTCCCAAAAACTTTAAATAATTTTAAAGTTTGACAAACGCCCTACCTTAATATGTGCGGAATTGCTGGCTGGTTTTCTCATAACCCTAATATAGATAACCCCAATAATATTTTGCACAACATGGCTACTGCAATCGCACACCGTGGCCCAGATGGTAATGGCGCTTATGTCGCAGAACATGTTGGGTTAGCCCATACACGCCTCGCTATTATTGATATTAACGGCGGTAAACAGCCCATGTACTCCGAGGACGAACAGCTCGTTATAACTTTTAATGGAGAAATATACAATTATCAACTACTAAGAAGAGAATTAATTTCAAAAGGCTGCAAATTTCATACTGAATCAGATACAGAAGTTATCTTACAACTTTACCAACAATATGGTTGGAAAGGCTTCAACCGTTTACGTGGCATGTATGCGTTTTCATTATGGGACTCTAGACATAAAATGGGTTTACTCGTCCGCGACCCAATTGGCATTAAGCCTTTATTCATAAGCACATCTCCTGACGGAAGTTTGGTTTTTGGCTCTGAGGCAAAAGCAATTCATGCATTTAACAAAAATTCTAACGAAATTGACCCTTCAGCATTGCATCAATTACTGAACTTTCGTTATTTACCTGGCGATATAACAATGTTTAAAAATATTAAACAATTATCACCAGGTAGTGTGTTCACTTGGCACACAGATGGCAAACATAAGTTGCATACACTCGAACCAAATTTTCCTGATTCAAAAAGTAGTACATTGGAATTGTTGACTGAAGCCGTTGATATACACTGCACAGCTGATGTTGAAGTTGGTTGTTATTTATCAGGTGGAATAGATTCCGCAACTATTTGTGCACTTGCTAAACGCTCTGGTAGAAATTTAAGAAGTTTCACTTTAAATGCTGGCGATGATCCTGATGAAGCAAAAAATGCAGCAACTACAGCTAAACTATTAAATATTGTGAATATCTGCGAAACAATTCCTTCTGAAATTTCTGATTTATCTCGTCTAATCAAGCATCTTGAAGTACCAAAAATCAATGCTTATCAAATAAGCAGACTTGCTGAACATGCATCTAGACATGTAAAAGTCGTACTCTCAGGACTGGGAGCAGATGAGATGTTTTTTGGATATAACGCTCATCGGATATTCAATCGATCGCATCAAATTAATCGATATGTGCCATCCCAATTTGCGCATGGAGTTGCGAATATAGGAGGTGCAATTGCTGGAATGCTATCACCTATTCAATGGACTGAACCACAACGCGCACTACAAATGCTTGGCGCATCAAGAGACTGGCCTCGTGTATATGGCTTACTTCGAAATGTCTGGGATTCACCTAATATGCGTAAAATTTTATATGGGCCACGATTACTTGACTCAAATTTAGCTGACGCATTCACAACACTAGAGCACTTGTGGCCTGAAAATTCAGACCCCGTTAAATCAATGGCTAATTTTGAATGGAAAAATAAAATGGTGAATGATCTTCTCTGGCAAGAAGATCGACTAAGCATGGCTGAAGGCTTGGAGGTAAGAGTTCCGTTCTTAGATATTAAATTTGCAAACAAAGTCAACTCATTGGAGCGTAACGTATTAATGCCCAAAGGCAACCTTAAAGGCTATATGAAAAAGATGATTAGCGAAGTATTGCCTGCTGAAATTCTTCATAGACCTAAAAGCGGATTTCAAGTTGATGCTCCAGAATTTGTTAAAAATAGACTAAAACCATTAATTGACAAATGGCTCACTCCAGAATGTATTGAACAATATGGACTGTTTAACTCATCTTTTGTAAAAACAATTTTGAATCAAAAACCAAAAAAGTACTTACGATGGCACTACTTCATGATTTATCAAATGCTCTTGACACATATCTTGATAGAGGAATTCGAGGGTCCTAAGTGATTGAATCATTATTAACAAACAAGTTAGGCCTCATTTTAGATCAGGTTTATAAGTGGAGCCGCGATCGAAATTATCGTGGACATAATAAACATGACGCACTAAATAGCCCAATACTAAAAGTATTCTTAGGTTGGAGCAAATGGACTAGAATAATTGCGACTCAAGGTGTTATGAGATTCCCCATCAACCTTAGGCCGATACTCCTTGTTCCACATTCATATAATCCAAAAGGTTTGTCATTGCTTATCAGAGGGCTATTGCTTCGTCACAAGACACACAAACGTAATCAATATTTAGAAGAAGCAGAGACCCTTCTAAATAAACTCATCGAGATACGCTCACCTGGAAAGTGGAGTGGTGCATGCTGGGGGTACCACTACCCTTGGCAAGATCTCGGCTTTTATGCAAAAACCAATACACCTAATGCTGTCGTTACATGTTTTGTTTGTGAAGCTTTTCTTGATGCTTACCGAGTTACAAATAATCGCAACTATTTAGATATTGTAAGTGATTCAATAGAATTTTTGTTAAATGACCTAGTTGTTTTGAAAGATACTCCTACAGAGTTATGTTTATCTTACATGCCGATATCAATGAAAATGCGCGTTATGGATGTAAGTATTTTAATAGGGTCGGTAATAAGTCAGTACTGCACACTTTCTAATAACACAGAATACATGAGTATTTCAAAACGCTTAGTGAATTATGTAGTAAATCAACAAACAGATTATTATGCATGGTTTTACACTGACCCCCCTCAAGACTCTCTTATAAGGCATGATAATTATCATACGGGGTTTATTCTTGATGCCTTATGGAGATACATGCAAGCTACTAATGATGATTCATATCGTGAGGTCTATTTACACGGCCTTAAGTTTTATGCAGATAAATTATTTAATCAGGACGGTTCCCCTAGATGGATGAGCGATAAAGATTTTCCGCACGATATTCACGGCGCTGCACAAGGAATAATAACTTTTTCTAGACATCAAGACACCTATCCAGGATTCAGTAATAAAATTGCCTCTTGGACTATTAGTAACTTATACAATGAATGTGGCCGTTTTTATTACCAACAAACACCTTTTTATACTAAACGTTTTACATTACTTCGTTGGTGCAATGCTTGGATGGCATTTGCACTAGCACAGCTAGAACTTGAACAAAATTGATACTAAAAATATGCGAAATATTGAACCACCAAATACAGAAGATCGCCCTACTCTGACAAGTGATATAAGGGATTTTTGGTCTCGCAATGTAAATGCGGAACGCATTATGGGAAATAACGTATCGCTTGAGCAAAGAGGGGGAGAGAAATACTTTGAAGAACTGGAAGCGCAAAGATATCGCTCGCATTACCATCTAAAACCATGGATAAATTCAATGGATAAAGGGAAATCGGTATTGGAATTGGGATGTGGAATTGGGATGGACACCTTTTCGATGGCCAAAAACGGACTTAATGTAACTGCCTTAGATCTCACAGAAGTTGGAGTTCGAACAGCAAGAAATAGGTTCGAAAAAAGCAAATTTAACGGTTCGTTTTTAGCTGGAAATGCTGAAATGCTGCCCATAAAAGACAATCAATTCGATTATGTCTATTCATTTGGTGTACTGCACCATGCGGCAAATACTGAAAAAACGATTAGAGAAGTATATCGAGTATTATCACCCGGAGGCACTGCAAAAATAATGCTATATCACCGCCACTCTATTAACGAGCTAGTCCATAGAATAACTAAAGTTCCTTTTGAAGAAAAAGACGAACTATGCCCTGTAGTACGAAGATTCACAGTAAATGAAGTTAAAACTATGTTTAATCAATTTTCAAATATTCATCTGCAGCTTGAATACGTATATGGAGAAGGATATGGAAAATTATTCTCTCTAACCCCTAAACTCTTATACAAGTTTCTATCTAAGCACTGGGGTTGGCATATTATGATCACAGCAAGAAAATAGAATAATCTAGCCTAATCTATTAGTTAACATACCTTCGAGAAATAATTATTAGTCTCGCCTCAGCTGATGATCCTTAAATCTATTTCAAATATGCTGCATACCCCAGTACGTTTTATTAAACGTATTAGACTATTTGTATCGATGATACGCTATGGTAATGAACATAATCGTGATTTTGCTATTGAACATTATGTTTTCTTCTGCAATTTAAAAAATAAGCTACGTGAACTTGATGTTCAAATAGACAGTTTAAGAACGTTAGAAATAGGATGCGGGAAAGCTTATTGGCTAACTTTATTAGCACATAGCTCCGGAATGAATGTAACAGGCATTGATACCGAGTTTGTATCTTCGAAAAACCAATTATCTAAATACTTTAGTATTATTCGTGATAACGGTATTGAAAGGATGCTACGAACTCTTGTTTGGGACAAGTGCTATGCAAAGCCGTATTACCATCAACTTGCAATGCAGGCACCCTTCTCGCTTAACTTTAAAGATGTAGACATTAGACGGATGAGCAGTACAAATGTTGATTTTCCAGACAATACATTTGATTTAGTTATATCTCATGAAGTTTTTGAACATATTGATGATATTGATAGAACGGTCTTAACACTAAAAAGAATTCTTAAACCTGGTGGAATTACGTATATATATGTACATAATTTTACAAGTTTGTCGGGCGGACATCATATCGCTTGGAAATATCCTGATACAGAACCATCCGATACCGTTCCACCATGGGATCACTTACGAGAAAAAAGCTTTCCAGACATTCCTTCTTGGCTAAACGAGCTAAGAGAATCAGAGTATAAAAAGATTTTCGAAGAACATATGGATATTATTGAATGGCTCCCTGTAGGCAAAGAAGGTGAGAAATTATTAACACCCGATGTTCGCGCAGAACTTTCAGACTACGATGAGCATGAGCTACTAACAAAAGGCTTTATTATTATAGCCACACCCAAAACAT
>JAHEKB010000063.1 GCA_024638525.1 Bacteroidota bacterium | reverse complement strand
TAGGCTATTGTTCCAATTTGATCGAAAACCTTGTCGCTGTGTTTGGGTAGATGCCCTACAATATCTTGAGCAACACCTTTGATGAACTGCATGCAGAATACATATCTCTCCTGTTTTTTAAAATCAGATCTTAGATCGGAAACCCTCGGGCTTAAGTCTGCGGATATGGTGTTGCCAATAGACACAAAAAATCAAAAGTCGGCCATTGGCCACGTTTAAACAAGTCAATTCAATTTCTGTGCCACCAAGTAATACATCATCGGCAGTTTACCTTCTAGGCCCTCTATTTGATACTTGTTGTCATCAATCTTCACTATGGGATCAAAGCATGCATACGGGCTGTAATCAAATTCTTTGAATTGGCTAATATTAAGGCCTGCATTGAAGAGCGCATTGAACACATCGGTCAAAGGATGGTTCCAACTGATCTCCTCTTTATCAATATTGGAATTTCTATCTGCATAGGTTCCTTCTGACTGTATGTGGATGCTTTCTCTATTGAAGTAAGAATATTCCAATTCGGTGAAACCTTCATTGAACATCCAAACCACGGGATGAAACTCCGCAAATACCAACTTCCCATTTGGTTTTAATAGCCTTTCAATGACGGCCGCCCACTTGTTCAAGTCAGGCAACCAACCGATGGTTCCATAACTCGTGTAAATCATGTCAAACTTCGAATCCAATTCATCCTCAGCTGAGTAAACATCTGTGCATACAAAACTCAAGTCCACATCTTGATCCTCGTATAAAGCAATTGCACGGTCAATGGCTGATTGAGAGAAATCCAAACCCACTACGCTGGCTCCCATTCTTGCTAAACTCAAACTGTCTAATCCAAAATGACACTGCAGGTGAAGTACTTTTTTACCTTTTATATCATCAATCAAAGACAGTTCCGGACCAATAAGACTGCTTTTACCAGCCAATATTGCCGGAATATCATAGAATGAGCTGTTGATGTGGATCGCAGTCTTTGCGTTCCATAGCTCCTTATTCACTGCCAAATAATTCTTATCAGAGTTCATGACTACTTATGGCTGTTGCAAATTGCTCGATCCATTCTATGTCTTTATCTGCACAGGAAGGACAAGCGTCTAGCATGCGTTTCACAATCTCAGCATAGCTGCGCTCTTGATCGTAATTGAATTCGTCCAATCCTCCAAACGATATGAGCTCAACCCAGGTAAAATAGACCGAACTATCGGTTTGACCGTTCATGTAGTCGATAAATTCTTTGGGATAATTCTCAGCGTACTTTCGAGCGGGTTCTCCCGGGTATTCTCCCAATGCTCCGTCTGCTATAGACATGGTCTTTTCCAAACACCAACGATAAAAAGGCCGCAGTTTGTCATTGGGTGTGAGTACCAATTCCAACATTTCATAAGTAAGGGCATTATCGCCTGGCTTAAAATTGCCATAGTAAAAATCAAAGGCTAGAGCATCGCATTCTGGGTCAGAGATATAATGGTCTACAGACTTGCCCCAAACGCTGTCTTGATGAGGATTGTGACTTAGGCCGAAATACTTTTGCCAATTGGGGTCGGCTCTAATGTAAATGGTGTCTTTCAGCCAAATGGTATCTGTAATTCTCAATGTGTCATTGGACTGTTTTTCCGCTATTTTTTGGCTCAAATCGCCTTTTCCATTTGAACAAGCCAAGCAGAAAATGATACATGATGCCAGTGAGAGCCTCAGTAATAGCATGATACAAAGATAGCGTTAATCAGAGCGGACATCTTATTTGGGTTTTATTTGTTGAATCACCGCTTGCAGATCTTCAGAGGGCAGATCGCAAACCCCTTTTTTGCACACATAGATCAAAGTCTTTGTTTCTTGATAGCGATCGGCGAAAATCGGGAGATTGCTGTTTCTTTCGCTAAACACAAGCACTGAATTTAACAGATTTGCCTCATCGATAATGCGGGCGACCTTTCTAGCATCTTTACCGATCACTGCGATTTCATAAAAATCATTGGTTTGAGCCAAGTGGTTCAAGGCCCAGAATGAATGCCCTGAGGGATAATTGATAAAGTTGGATTGCACCTTGGATATAAGCGATCTAGACGCTTCAAGAAATGCAGAATTTCCCGCCAACAAACCATGCAAATAGATCAGTTCATTCATGGCTGCGTTTGAGCTTGGAATAACATTGTCGTGAACTTCAGTTGTTCTCACTATCAACTCATTCTCCAAGTGCATATAGTATAGGCCTTTGCTGCTATCCCAAAAGAGTTCATGTGCTTTGGTGCAGAGTTCAAGACTGATAGTATACCATTGTTCGTCTCCAGTGATACTGTATATCTCCAACAGTGCCAGACCTACAAAAGCGTAGTCTTCAAGCAGGCCATCAATACTCTTTCTTCCATCTTTGAAAGAATGCCAGATTTTGCCGTCCTCGTAAATTTGCCCTTTGAGTGCCTGAGCTAGCTCAAGACTAGTTTTTAAGACTTCTTTACTGGGTTCTGCTTTATAGGCGGCAACGAGTCCCGATAAAAGCAAGCCGTTCCAGCTGCTCAAACACTTGTCGTCTAATCCCGGTCTGATTCGCTTAGATCGCATTTTGAACAGTTTCTCTTTTATCTGTTCTAAATCACTGGACAATTCTTTGATATCGATTCCTTCTTTAGTGGCTAGTTCTGCGAGCGGGGCTCGCTGCATCAATATATAATGTTTGTCTTCCCAAAGTCCTTCTTCATTGAGTTTGAAGATCAGTTCGGCGCGCTCAAATTTGTCTCCCAAGACCTCCTTTAGTTCCTGTTCTGACCAGACATAGTATTTCCCTTCTATTCCCTCACTATCAGCATCAAGAGCCGAATAGAACAGCCCAGATTCATCTCTCATTTCAGAAGTCAACCAATTTATGGTCTCATTGACAATTCGTCTGTAAATCGCTTTTTCATCACGCTGCTGTGCCATGGAATAAACCTTTAGTAATTGCGCATTGTCATAGAGCATTTTTTCAAAATGTGGGACCTTCCAATAAGGGTCAGTTGAATAGCGCGCAAATCCGCCTCCGACTTGATCATAAATACCACCAAGAGCCATAGCCAGCAGACTAGTTTCCGTGAATTCTGTTGTTTCCGGAGCATGGAAATAATAACTCTGGTGTAGAAGGAATTCTAGATTGGAGGGCATGGGAAATTTTGGTGCGCCTTTGCGTCCTCCCAATTCCATGTCCCAGGAAGAACGCCAGTTTGCCACCATTTGCTCGATAATATTTGGGTCCAGTGCTGACTCTGGATTATCACTTATGGATGTTTCCTGCATTCTAATTCCCTCAGTCAACTTATTGGCGTATGCTGTGAGTTTATCCAAATTGCCTTGGTATTGACGGATGACATTTTTCATGAGGTTCAACCAATCCTTTTTAGGGTAGTATGTCCCTGCGTGAAAGGGTTGGCCATTGGGCAATGCAAAGCAGTTTAATGGCCAGCCCCCGCGACCCGTTATAATATTGGCCGCCGTCATATATACTTGATCCACATCCGGGCGCTCTTCGCGGTCAACCTTTATGCAGTAAAAGTTCTTATTCATATAATCGGCTACTTCTTCATCTTCAAAACTCTCGTGCTCCATGACATGGCACCAATGGCAACTGGAATAGCCAATGCTAATAATGAGGGGTTTGCCCAATTTTTCAGCTTCTTTTAGGTTATCCGTATTCCATGCGTGCCAATCAACCGGATTGTGTGCGTGTTGCAAAAGATACGGGCTACTTTCCTCAATTAATTCGTTGGTATTTTTATGCATTTCTTGTTCCCCTTGACCAAAAGAACATTGGCTAAGTCCTAAGGCTATGATTGGCAAAAGAATAGCTGTTCTTAACGTCATTTTTCAAGTGCAAGTTAGTATTTAGCCTTGTCTTTGGCTAAGCCTCCATATGGTTTGCTTATTTTTGATTTACGGCATGTTGAAAAAGACCATACTGTCCCTGGCTTTCCTATTCTTTTTTCTGGCTTCTAACGCACAATATACTCAAGTAGGGAATGGGGGATTTGCAAGTTTCTTCTATGGGCCAATGGCCACTATAGATAGCACACCATATTTCAATCGACATGCGTATATCTACCCAGCGGCCAGTATTCCAGGCTTGGAGCACGGAGACACCATTCGAAGCATTGAATTCATGAGAAATGGCTCGGATACCCTTGCTGGAACTGCCTCATTTAAGATCTATTTAAAAAACAGCCAAAGAGCGGATTTTGGCTCTGGGGTGCTCAATTGGAAGGCTGAAGTTAGAGATTCCGGCATGAGCCTGGTCTTTGATGATCACCCCAAGGAGTATATGGGTTCAACGGCCGGTTTAGTGAGATTTGATTTTGACGCTGGAGATTTCTACCTCTTTGATACCAGTGGTGGAGCAGATAATCTTCAGGTTTTAGTGGAATACACCCAGCAGACCAACCAAGTCAATCCAATAGCATGGTTCAATGAATCCAGTTTTTCCGTTCCGGCTTTTGTTTCGAACAATGAAACAAAACTGCTGAGTGGGGGTGGAGCAAATTGGAACGATAGCCTCAGCACGGGGAGCTCTCAAATAAAACCCACTATTCGATTTAATCACCCTAGACATGCGGTCAATATGGAAGTGAGAAATATCTACTCCCTTGGCCGGGTACCGCTGCGCATGAAAACGGCTGACACCATTAAGGCCATAGTTGAGAATATTGGCTTGGATACCATCTACAACCACAAGGTCTATTTAGAGGTTAGTGGAGTGAATCAATACATAGACTCAATTACCTTGAGTTCCTTGGAGCCATATGAACAGAGTTTGGTGCGTTTTAATAACTATGTTCCTGTAAATCAAGGGCGTGAAGTTCTCAGTGTGAGAATAGCTGAGGATGGCGATACATCAGACAACATTTCAATCAAAGACCGCTTGGTCAATTACAATATTTATACCCATGCAGATCCTTTTCAAGGCAATGCTGGGGGTATAGGCTTTAATGGCTCAACAGGGGATTTTGTCGCCAAATTCTTTGTCAATGATTCGGACTATATCAATCAAATCAAAGTTGATTTCAGCAACAGTGGTCGAAGCTTTCAATTGGGTGTTTGGGAAGATGACCCAATTACTGGTCTACCGAGCACCAATATATACACCTCTGATACACTCATTTCAACAGCCGGCACTTTTATTCTAGAGGTGAACCCTAAAATACAAGTTCAAGGAGGATTTTTTGTTGGGATTAGACAAACTTCCAATACCAATGTAGCCTTTAGCTATCAACCCGAAGTGCCCGTGAGACCGGATGTGTTCTTTTTTGCAGCACCTTTAGGAGACACCAATTGGGTGCCTTTTTCACCCGGCTTTAATTTTAATTTTAACATACAACCCCGTATACAAGTTGGTAATGATTTGGCGATAGTTCAAATGATCAATCCCATGGATGGTGCGGACATTGAATACAGCGAGACGGATTCTCTGATTCCAGAGGTTCGCGTGGCTAATTATGGGGTATTGGATCAAAACAATGCGCAGGTAGAGTTTGTCATTCAAAACAAGTTTGGTCAAACCATATATAGTGACAGCCGTATAATCAGTTTGGAGGCCGACAGCCAGATGATGGTTCAATTCGATCCGTTCAGCTTGTATAATCTCGGTGAGTTTATTGCGGAAGCCTCTGTGGATTTAAACATTGATAGTGTAAAAGACAACAATAGTCTGCAGGCTTCCTTCATCCTTTATAAGGATCACGATGTGGCTGCAGATATCATCTTTGAGCCAGGTTCAGGAGACAGTTTTGAGATCAATCAAGATGGATTTTGGCCTCAGGTACGTGTATATAATTACGGTAGACAAGCTCAAAGCAATTTCCCTGTTACAGCCAGACTGCGCAAAGACGACAATACCTTGGATAGCCAAGTATTGGTGATTTCTCTAAATGGTGAAGAAAGTACCATTATTGTTTTTGACTCCATTTTTCCATCGGAAGATGGATGGCTTGATTTTGAGGCCTATACTGAGCTCGGCAGGGATTCTTTCCCAGAAAACGACACCGTGAGAACCATGGTCTATGGCAAAAAGAGCAATGACATTGCAGCATTGAGGATTATCAAGCCCTTAACTGGAGCAAAATATGCAACCAATACCGTATTAGCTCCGTTTTTCGAATTCCGAAACATCGGTTTACTTGCGCAGGACAGCATTTTGCTGACCGCACAGATAAGCGATGTAACTTCATCGGTGATATATGAAGACTCCCTGTGGAGTTCGCTCAATTTCTTTAGCACTGCTCAAGCCATTTTTAAAGATTTCCAATTGCCGGTAAATCCGAGCAGATTAAAGTGTTTTATGGAAGTTTGGATAGAAGGCGACCAAAAAGAGAGCAATGATACTCTCAGCGTCTTTTTTGATGTAGTAAATGGCAGAGATCTTCAGATTCTTAGCATCGATAGTCCCTTTTTCAATGAGACCATAGCCATCGGAAGTCCTAATCGATCTGTTAAATTTAGTCTGTACAATAACGGACTGGTCAATGCAGAAAATTTTGGAATTGAATTGGAGTTAAATTCAATTGAGCACGGTTTGGTACTAAAGGATACCCTAAACGTCTCTGAAATATTAGTGGGTGAAAGCCTAAACCTAGAAATTGGAGATTTATCTTTTGCAGTTGGCGGCAACTACACTATCACATTGCGGAATCTTTGGTCCCAAGAAGCAGAGCTCAGTGCAAACGACAGCGCTGAGAGCACATATATTGTTCGATTTGGCAAGGACGTATCCATTGATAGCTTGTTGAATCCAAACAATCAGGAAAGTGTTCAGATATACAGCGTCCATTACCCGCAAATAAGTGTGAGTAACCAGGGACTAGACAGTCTGGCGGCCGAATGGAAGATTGAAATCAGAAACCCACAGAATGACATAGTCTTCGCTGACACCCTAGAACAAGCAAAAATGGAGTCGGGGGCAAAACAGAATTTAAGCAGTTTCAAAGCATTCGAGGCAATGAGTTTAGGTATCTATACATCTACTGCTCACAGCTTGGGTACTGACGACAATGTTGACAACGACAGCATTATGCAGAACTTTAGTGTCATCAAATCCGTTGATATTAGCGTTGATTCAGCAATTCTTCCATTTCCTGGCGAAGCCCTCTTAACTAAGGCCAACCATGAACCAATGTTATTTGTGAGCAATAAAGGCTTGGAGGATGTAGATGCAAATTGGACTCTGTTCTGCGAAGTCTGGGTCAACGGCAATATGATTTATTCCGATCAATTGGATACTAGCCTGGAAATGTCTCAGGTGATGAGTATTGTATTTGACAGCAGTTTGAGATTTCCTGACCCGGCCAATGCTACCGTGACTTTTTGGACAGAACATCCACAGGATGTTGAGCAACAAAACGATACGCTTCGAAACAATTTTGTTTTTTCAGATAAGCTGTCAGATCAAATGCTTGAAGCATTCGGTTTTAGAGTATATCCCAACCCTTTTGAAAAGGAGTTGACCATCGATTCGGATAAAATTATTGAAAAAATAGAAATCTTAAATGCCGAAGGGCGATTGGTTAAACGAGTACTCTCAAGTCAGAGAAGCGTAACTGCAGAGCTAGATGTTCCTGCTGGAGTGTATTACTTAAAAATATTCAGTGATCAGCAGACGGTGACCACGACTGTCTTGAAGCTCAAGTGAAAAAGGCATTAAAAAAGAAGGGGTGCTTTCACACCCCATCAGACTAATTAACTAAACCTTATTACTTAGAGAAGACAATACAAACTTAAGAGCCACAAAAAGATAAGTCGTTGTGTTTCAGTTTGTAATTATCAACAGCGCTTCTCAATTTTATTTTAATTGTATATTTTTTA
The DNA here is from genome assembly GCA_024638525.1 of Bacteroidota bacterium. Lineage (GTDB taxonomy): Bacteria > Bacteroidota > Bacteroidia > NS11-12g > UBA9320 > JAHEKB01. Next base: position 2,168 of record JAHEKB010000063.1, on the reverse strand, counting down.
GAACAATCCAAGCCTTCAGTATCTGGTTTTAGGTAGGTAAAGGGAGTGTCCGATGTGAGCCGCCCCTTCTCTATTTTGTGTAAACGGTTGAATATGAACAGGAATCTCCGGTGCTCATACAGTGCATATGACAATTGATCATAGCCGTCTTTAAAGACTAAAATGCTCTTGTCATCCTCTTCTAAATAGGGTTTAGTCTGTTCATCTTTTATGGATAACCAGATATAAGCAGCATATAGATTAGCTAAGCCATAACCATATATAGAATCTGGCCTATGTGCTTTTCTAGCGGTAATTCTCAAAGCATCTGTAATTTCTTTTGGACTCTTATTGGGGAAGGCTTCCATCAATAATGCAATTCCACCTGATAGTATCGGTGTAGCATATGAAGTCCCGTAACCTTTATAATAGGTTCCGTAAGTACTCGCCACAACTGCTTTAACGCCAGTGGCACAGACATCGGGTTTGGTGATCCCGTCTGCATTATTTCCCCTGCTACTAAAATCTCCAATTTTGCCATTATTGCTCACTGCTCCCACGGCAATTACATCTGGAACATCTGCGGGGCTTCCGATTTTGAACCAGGGGTCATCGCCTTCATTTCCCGCACTATTGACCACGATCACGCCCTTGTAGAACAGCGTTTGTGCCGCCTGGCTAACAAAACTGGATTTACCATCCATTTCTTGTTGGCTATAATTGAACCTCGGATTGTCAAAGGTGGTATACCCCAATGACGAACTTACAATGTCAATGCCCAAACTATCCGCTATCTCGGCTGCCCTACACCAATTCAGTTCTTCCAATGGGTCTTCGCCAGCTGCATGTTCTGTTCGAAAGAGGAAGGCGTTCACTCCGGGTGCGGTGCCTATATACTTACCAAGGTCATATGCCATAATGCAGCTACTTACTGCTGTCCCGTGATTGTCGGTGTCGGTAAGTAGATTGTCCCGATCTACTAAATCATATGCAGAATAAAGTTGATGAGCACCCCTGATTTTGGCAAACGCCGATAGCACGTCCATGTTTTGAAAGCCAGCGTCGAATACTGCTAAATTCACGCCCTTGCCACTGAATCCCATTTGATGCAAGCGGTTGGCTGCGATAAGCTTGACTTGCTTTTGACTCAATCCGTAGTCTTCGGCTGAAAGAGCTTTGGTGTTGATTTCCGTATTCTTGACAAAATCATGAATCTCATGAAGATTCTCTGCCTCTTGAGGACCCTTTGATCTCGCAGTAAGTCCAACATAATTAACGCTTTTGACAAACGGGAGCTCTAGCCATTCTAATAAACTATCGCTTGCAACCACTATGGCATTTTTCCACTTAAGGGGGTAAAGTAATTGAACTGTGGAGTCCTCACAAATTCTTTCTATATAACTTGGCTTTACCCCTAGATCTAAATCATCGAGAGCGATGCCGTATTTGGCTCGTCGATCCAAGGCCGCTTGACTTAAAACGATCTCAGCATTCAGGTCTTTGTCAGTGAAGCTAATCAGATAAGCGGGTTTTCTATCTTGGGCAAACAGGCCTACAAACCAGAGTAGTGACAGGGAAATCGCAGTAATTCGCAAGGGCATAATGTTTAAACGGACGAAGTTAGTTTTTCTGATGAGCAGTCTGATGCAATCCTACAAACGGAGAAGATAATCGTCGAGATCAAAAATTGTACTCCATGAGGGTCATGGTAAACTGATAACCCGTAATCTTATCGGGGTCTACCAAATTGGAGAGTCGTTCCTTGTGCCGATATACCAATCCAACATGCTTGGCATATCGCTCGCTGCCGGTAAACCTATTCACTAAATTCATTTGTTCTTCCTGGTTGACTAAAAGCGCACTATCAAATTGGAGGCCATTGATTGCAAAGGCTTCATGTGCTTCTGTAATATAGAATATGGACTCTTCACCAGTATTATAAGTATTCCCATCCCAATCTTTATTGTTTAAAACAGGAATATTCAGAACAACTTCTTTAAAGTTAAAATCTGTTCGTTGAAATTCTCCCGCGTTTTGAACCAATTGATAAGCGCGCCTAAATTGCCAATTGTATCCCGTATCTTTTCTACTGCTCACTTCTATTCGGACTCCTTTGCCACCCAATGCATCTGTAATTTCTTGAACCACTTCGTGTTTTACATGATAATTGAAGCTGTCCACAGGTACTC
>JAHEKB010000281.1 GCA_024638525.1 Bacteroidota bacterium | reverse complement strand
ATTTTGATACTTTCGTTCCATGAGTAAAAAGAAACCGCTTATACTGGTCTGCAACGACGACGGAATAAACGCTCCTGGCATTAGAGCACTTGTAGATGTGATGAAAGAGCTAGGCGAGGTGGTGGTTGTTGCTCCGGATAGTCCGCAGAGTGGAATGGGCCACGCCATAACCATTACAAAGCCCTTGCGGTTATACTCGAGCAATGTTTTTGGCGAAGACATCCCCTCCTACCAATGCTCGGGCACCCCTGCTGATTGCGTAAAATTAGCCGTGGACAAAGTGCTTCATCGCAAGCCCGACCTTCTGGTTTCAGGGATTAACCACGGTTCCAATTCATCCATAAATGTGATCTATTCAGGAACCATGAGCGCTGCAGTAGAAGGTGCTATAGAAGGAATAACTGCAGTGGGCTTCAGCCTGTTGGATTTCAACTATAATGCAGATTTTGAAGCATCCAAAAATATCGTTAGAACCATTGCCAAGAATGTCATCAAGTACGGGCTTCCTGAGGATGTTTTGCTAAATGTAAATATCCCGGCTGTGAAGTCATCTGATATCAAAGGGATCAAGATATGCAGGCAAGCCAGAGCCAATTGGGTAGAAGAGTTTGATGAACGCCAAGACCCCTATGAAAGAAAGTATTATTGGCTCACGGGTAAATTCATCAACATGGATAAAGGAGAAGATACGGATGAATGGGCCTTAAAACATAATTTTGTAAGTGTAGTGCCTGTTCAATTTGATCTAACTGCTCATCATGCAATCGGCACACTAAATCAATGGGATCTATAAAACGGTTAAATCATCGATTACTAGGACTGGCCTTTGGACTCATTGGCCCTGTGGTGATACTCTTTGGTATTAATGTTTTCAGTTTTCCAAGTTTAGATTTTGGCACATTCCTTAAAAATGCCTACGAAATCCAAATGATGTCTACTTGGCTGAAACCCGCAGTTCTCTTCAATCTTGCTCCATTTATGCTCTTCATTAATCTGGAACGATACAGAACCGCACAGGGAATAGTGTTTGCGACCATAATTTATGGTTTGGTCATCGCTTACTTTACTTTCTTCTAATTGAAAATTTACATTATATCTGGGGAAACATCGGGAGATCAGCATGCAGCAGCTCTGATCAAAGAAATCAAAACGAATCACCCCGACTACAGCATCAGAGGCGTTGGTGGTGACGCAAGTGAATCAGCCGGTCTGGATTTATTCTCGCATCAGAAGAAAATGGCTGTAATGGGTTTTATCGAAGTGCTATCTAAACTCCGCAGTCTGAATCGAATCTTAAAGGCAATTAAAAGAGACATTAAAAGCTTCGGTCCCAACAAAATAATTCTGATTGACTTTCCTGGAATGAATCTGCGTTTAGCCAAATACGCCAATGAGTTGGGCATCGAGGTGCACTATTACATCGCCCCTAAAGTATGGGCATGGAAAGAAAACAGAATACGAAAACTCGATAGCTATGTAGATCGCCTATACAGCATCCTACCCTTTGAGAAAGAGTATTTCAACAAGAAAGGAATCACAGCCACTTATGTTGGAAACCCCAGCAAATACATGGTCGACCAATATCTTAAAGGACACAAAAAGCAAAACGATGTCATAGCTCTCTTGCCGGGTAGCAGGGCTCAGGAAATAAAAGCTAATCTGCAACCGATGCTCCGCTGGGCTACCATGCATCCAGAGGAACAGTTTGTTGTTTCTCAAGCCCCTGGCTTTGACAAAAGGGATTACCCATCACTGCCAAATAACTTCAGACTGGAAAGCGATATGTACTCCTTGCTATCTCATGCAAAATTTGCCGTGGTTACCTCAGGAACTGCAACACTTGAAACGGCTCTTTTTGGAGTGCCTCAAGTCGTTGGCTATAAAACAAGCGCTATTACATATTTTATTGGTCGTTTGCTGGTTAAGTTAAAGTATATCAGCCTTGTGAATTTAATCAGCGGAAAAGAAGTTGTTCCAGAGCTTTTACAAGCCGATTTCAATCCGGATCGAATCGAAAAAGCGTTTGAGTCTTTCCAGCTTGAAGGAATAGATAGACTCAGCGCTGACTATCTCGAGCTAAGGAGAACCATAGGTGATTTGAATCCCACAAGCGAAATATTGAAGCATTTATAGATTCCTGATCCAGTTCTGACAGATTTAGAACATGGGCTTGCATTCCTGTGCTATTTTTGTTCCATGAGAATGTCTTTAATTAGCATGGCGGTATTATTGGTTTTTGGCGCTTGCAAGAGCAAGAAACCAGAAAAAGTTATAAACTTAAATGTCATGTTCACAGAGGAATATTGTGGAGGTGCGCAACCCCCGGAATCCATAATCAAAGACATGGATACTCCTCGTCCATACACTGGCACAATTTATCTTCATCTCGACAATGATCCTGAACGTAAAGAAGAGGGTATCGTTGTTGAAATAAAAGAAGGTAAGGGTGTCTTGGTTGGCGTCTCTCAATCGTGCTTGCTTGGCTACATTACTCCAAAATTCAACCTCAACCCAGAGAAGTATAGCCCATATCAAATAGAGTGTTATAAGAACCTACCTCCAATGGTAGAC
>JAHEKB010000280.1 GCA_024638525.1 Bacteroidota bacterium | reverse complement strand
TTACATAGGGGACTTAGCCAGCAAAATGAATGTCATGTTTCCCGAATATTCTGCCAGCTACTACAAGCAAAAAATGATTCGAGCACGCAATACCGGGAGTAGGTATATGCTCATAAAACGTAAAGTCAATTACAATCAACTCAAAGAAATGAAGTCCTGGCCCATTTTTAATCTGGGCAGATATAGCGGCGGAATGATAGTAATTCAGACCACCCGCAGGGTGAGGCCAGCTGGCCAGCTGGCTTATAGAACCATAGGATATAGAAGCAAAGACAATCCAGGGGTGGGCCTAGAAAGAGAATACGACAAGGAGCTGGCAGGAGTTAGCGGCGCGCGCTTGGTCCAGCGCATTTCTGGAGGCTATAGGCCCTTGAATATAGAAAACTTGGTAGAGCCAAGAAACGGTATGGATCTGCATACCACCTTGAACATGGATTTTCAAGAAATAGCGCATATGGCCCTATCCAAAGCGCTTATTCAGCACAACGCCGATCACGGCTGTGTGGTGATTATGGAAGTAGCCACTGGGCAAATAAAAGCCATAGTGAATCTGAAAAATTATGGCGAAGAGAAATTGGGCGAGGCCTATAATTATGCCATTGCCGAAAGCATAGAGCCAGGCAGTGTGTTTAAAGTATTTAGTGCAGTGGCAGCTCTAGAAGATGGCGTAAAGCATCCAGAAGATAGCATGGATTTGCATCATGGTGTTCGCATGTATTTTGGCAAAGCCATGCGCGATTCTGACCATGGCAAATACAATAAGGTCACCTTTAAAATGGCCTTTTCCCGCTCGTCCAATGTGGCATTTTCATCTCTCATTTATGACCACTACAAAGACAAACCAGCAGAATATATCGCTCACTTAAAAAGGCTGGAATTGCATAAAAAAACCGGCATAAAACTCATGGGTGAGCCCGAGCCATTTTTGGCACAACCTGGTTCATCAAAATGGTCTAGACTCAGTTTGCCTTGGCTGGCCATTGGCTATGAGAATCAGCACACCGCATTACAGGTACTAACGGCTTATAATGCCGTAATTAATAAGGGCATTTTGGTTAGACCCCATTTTGTGCAAAGGGTTAGCGATGCAGGTTTGGTCTTAAACGAACACAAGCAAGAAAAATCGGGGCCTAGGGTTTGCTCCGAAACAACCTCAGCCATTGTGCTCGACTTTACCAAAGAAACGGTAGAAAGCGGCACCGGTAAAAACATTAGATCAGAGATAGTAAGCATGGGTGGTAAAACAGGAACCGCACAAATCGCTAGTACCTCTGGATACCAAACCCGCAGGCAATACAACGCTAGCTTTGTGGGACATTTTCCAGCAGAAAATCCCGTGTATTCGGCCATAGTGGTGGTAAACAAGCCAAGCAGTGGGGTCTTTTATGCCAGCTGGGTGGCAGCTCCTGTTTTTCAGGAATTGGCAGAACGGATTTACACCATTAGCGTACCTCAGTTGGTAGAGCAAGACAGTATGCAGTATCCAGAAAAGATGCTGGGATATGCCACTGATATTTCTGTGCTAGCCTCGCGACTGGGTTGGAATTCACTGAGCAACAATGCTTCATGGGTGCAATACCATCCTGCTACTGCCCAAAGTCTGGCAGTTGATCTGGCCATGGAAGAAATGCCAGACCTCATTGGAATGGGAGCTCGCGATGCCATTTATGCAGTAGAAAATGAAGGTGTTCGGGTAAAACTAAAGGGATATGGAAAGGTGCTTAAACAGAGCCCTAGAGCAGGCGAAAAGTTAAAAGGTGGTCAAACAATTTATCTTCAATTGGGCTGGTGAAAAAACTAAAGGACCTCATATCCAGTATAGAGCTCTTAGAAGTTAAGGGCAGTACCGATGTCCAAATCCATGCGGTGCATCTGGATTCTAGACAAGTAGATGCAAACTCCTTGTTTGTGGCCATTAGCGGGCATCAAAGCGATGGCCATGCATTTATAGCCCAGGCTGAATCGCAAGGAGCCGTGGCGGTTCTCTGCCACGAAATGCCAGAGGAAGTTTCAGATTCTGTAGTATATCTAAAGGTGGAAAACACAGCAAGATGCTTGGGAATCATAGCTTCTGTTTTTTACGATAATCCTTCGTTAGATGTAAATGTCGTTGCCGTAACAGGTACCAACGGCAAAACCTCGGTTGCAACTATGCTCTACAATATGTTCCGTTTTATGGGTCATAAAGCGGGCTTGATATCAACCATTAAATATTCTATTGATGGGCAGGATTTCCATTCGAGCCATACTACTCCACATGCCATACGCATACAGGAATTGCTTGCCCAAATGAAAGAAGCGGGCTGCAGCCATGTCTTTATGGAAGTGAGTTCGCATGCCATTGATCAGCAGCGCATTGCGGGCCTAAATTTTAAAGGAGCAGTTTTTACCAATATATCTCACGATCATCTGGATTATCACGCTGACTTTAAAGAATACCTCTACACCAAAAAGAAACTCTTTGATCAATTGAGTTCCAATGCCTTTGCGCTTTACAACAGAGACGATAAAAACGGAGCGGTAATGGTGCAGAACTGCAAGGCCAGCAAATACAGCTATAGCTTAAAGTCTGTGAG
>JAHEKB010000279.1 GCA_024638525.1 Bacteroidota bacterium | reverse complement strand
AATCGATTCTCAAAACCACCGCTTTGACCTTATCTGTTTCTCTAACTTTCTTTAAGGTAGCTACCATATCCTCCGCCGCAATTTGGGTGCCGTCTCCCCTACCGGTGATGATATCGCCTGAGGCATAGACCACCGCTATTCTGTCAGAGGCACTGTAGTTCTTATCCAACATTTTACTGTATTTCTTTGGATTAACCAGCTCAACTTTGTCGTCCTCATCAAGACCCATTCTAGCCTTCATCATCGCATAGAATTGATCTCGGTATTGCGTGCCTTCAATATAGTTGCGTTCTGCATAATCCGCTACGGTAGTCATGCTCAAAAGATTTGCTTCAGACTTTAACTGATCCACAGATAATCCTCTAGACTCAGCTATTTGTCCCAAGGTTGAATTGAATACACTGTTCACATAAGCTCTGATTTGTTCGCGATTCTCTTGGCTGAGTTTGTCTTGAATAAAAGGCTCACCTGCGCTTTTGAATTTGCCATGTCTTATGAGTTGAACCTCCACCCCTAACTTTTTTAAGGTGTTGGCAAAGAAAGTTACTTGGGCAGTCATGCCGTTGAGCAACATTTGACCTTCCGGGTTCATAAAGATCGAATCTGCGACACTTGCCAAATAATAAGATCTGTAGTCGTAATAATCTGCATAGGCATAGATGAACTTGCCACTTTCCTTGAAGGTCACCAATTGATCCCTGATTTCCATCAATTTGCCGTAACCGGCCTGCAGGCTGCTGAAATCCAAAACTATTCCTTTGATATCTTCATCCTCCTCTGCCTGTTCAATGCATCGAAGAATATCATTTAGTCCCACTGGCATGGATAAATTTGGATCAACCGCTTCCAATATGGCAAACGGGTTGTTCTGCTGAATCCTATCTTGGATGTAATAGTCCAGTTTAAGGTGCAAAACCGATTCCGACTTGATGCTCACCTCCTTTTTCGTTGAAGATGCAATCCCAATGATGAGAATAGTAATAAGACCTAAAAACAAAATCGCCGCCAGGATATATCCCAGTGCTGATGCGAGTACTACTTTAAAAAAATTCATATACTTGGATTATGGCTATGCCTTTCTCATACGAAATACGCTTGATTTGACGAGCTAGTTTTTCTATTTCGCCTAAGTAGAACTTTATCTCGGTGAATGGAAATAATCAGCTGGCCTTTCTGTCATGCCACCCTTTGGGCTCATTCGACTAAATTTGCAGACCATGTTGAACACACTCAATGCCATTGGTCCGGTAGACGGTAGATACCGCAACAAGGTAGAAGATCTTGCACCATATTTTTCAGAGTTCGGATTGTTCAAATACCGAGTACTCATAGAAATAGAATACTTTATTGCTTTGAGCCGAGTTGGGCTTGAGCAATTTACTGAGCTCACTGATTCCCAGACACAGTTCCTCAGATCCATAGTGAATGGTTTCGATGAGAAAGCTGCGGAGCGAATCAAACAGATAGAGAAAACCACGAATCACGACGTAAAAGCAGTAGAGTATTTCATCAAAGACAAACTCAAGGGCAGTGAGCTTGAAGAATACAGTGAGTTTGTACACTTTGGCCTGACCTCGCAAGATATAAACAATACAGCCGTTCCATTGAGTCTCAAACACGGACTGGAAGAGGTGATTATACCCCTATTGGATGAAACGCTTATCAAGCTCAATGAGTTGAGTAATGAATGGAAAGAGGTAAGCCTTTTGTCTCGTACGCACGGACAAGCGGCTACTCCAACAACTATGGGTAAAGAAATTGGCGTTTTTGCAGAACGAGTAAGAGTACAACTATCCTCTCTCAAATCAGTTGAAATCAGTGCAAAATTTGGAGGCGCAACCGGCGCTTTCAATGCTCATCACATTGCTTTTCCGAATATAAACTGGCCAGCATTTGGCGATAAATTGGTAAGTAGTTTAGGACTTAAGAGATCTTATCCAACTACACAGATAGATCACTACGATCAGCTGGCGGCATGCTTTGACGCTCTGAGAAGAATCAATGTGATCTTCATTGATTTTGCAAGAGATATTTGGCAGTATATAAGCATGGACTTTTTTAAACAAAAGATCAATGCCAATGAAGTGGGTTCTTCTGCTATGCCCCACAAAGTAAATCCCATTGATTTTGAAAATGCCGAGGGAAACTTAGGCATTGCCAACGCCCTTTTAGATCACTTAAGCAATAAACTTCCGATATCAAGATTGCAAAGAGATCTCACCGATTCAACGGTTTTGAGAAACATTGGAATTCCCTTGGCTCATCAATTGATCGCATTAAAGAGCTTGGGCAAAGGACTGCGCAAACTCATCTTGAACAAAGATGCCATTGATGCAGACCTCAATCGAAATTGGGCAGTTGTGGCTGAAGCCATTCAAACCATTCTCAGAAGAGAAAAAATTGAAGGTGCTTATGAACTATTAAAAGGCCTTACTAGAACCAATGAAGGCATTACTCAAGAATCGATCTCTAGATTCATAGAAGATTTAGATATTGAAAGCGGGGTTAAGGATGAATTGAGGGCAATAACTCCTTTCAATTATACGGGTTATGCCTCACGCTAAACCGACATTGGTAGTGGGCGCCACGCC